>JARRMG010000047.1:0-4930 GCA_037386265.1 Nitrosopumilaceae archaeon | reverse complement strand
TCAAATACGTTATCGGATTCTTTGGTCTGCTCTTGACCATTTGGTCCCTTTGTCTCCTCTGTGAGCATTATTCATTCTTTCAGAAATTTTGAGTTCTTTTAAGTTTTATCGACGATTGGTCCACTTAATCAAAATAATCAATTGGGATGTTTTGATAGTCACCGTTTGGCAAAACACGTCTAATCGTGATTGGGATTACTCTTAATTCTAACTCCTCCATTGCAATGTCTAGTGATATTCTTGCAGTTTTTGGAATTGGGATAAATGGTGGGGCTCCAAGAGATAATTGTAAAGCTCTTGCTCCCATAATTCTTGCTTTTTCAAATCTTGTTAATGTTGGAGGTCCGATTGTTATCTTTCCTTTCTCACATGGAATTTCTATTGGTTCGTGTTCTTCTACAGTATCTACAATCTCTCTACTCTGAATCTCGTCTAATCTCTTTTCAAGATCTGCCTCTTGCTTTTCTGTGAGGGGCTCTGCATCTTTGCCTCCTTCTGTTAGTTTTCTATATGTTGCCAATGCTTTGTCCAAACCTGCGTTGACTTCAATGTCTGTTTCTAGTTCTTCAATTGCAGTTTCTTCAACAGGTTCTACAGCTTCCACTACAGGATCTTCAACATTGGACAAGTATCGATTTTCTCTCAAAGCGTTATATATTCCAATAAATTTAAACTACAAATTGAGTTCAAGTTCAGTCTCTAAAAAACAACTGATTCTAGAGATTAAAGGAAAAGCCAAAATCCCCTGTGATCTAAAACGGCATTTGTCCCCCAGAACAGTGGGAACTATAATGAGATCCCTCCCATTGGAAGGCCATGCCCATTTGATGGGGAAAAGCATTGCTTATTTTGAAACATCAATTGATTCAGGAACTGAACGACCACGTAAAGAATTCAAAAAAGGTGAGGTGGCATTTTTATCTTCTTCTGGAGATATCTGTTTTTTTATTGCCGACGTGGACTCTGGTAAAACTATGACTCCTATCGGAAAGCTAGGTAAAAACATGGATGCATTAAAAGATCTAAAACCTGGAGATAGTTTTTTGCTTTATGAAGTTGCTGGTTGATAAATATAATGTCCACTAAATCCGCCAACACGTTTTATGATTCCCTTTTTGAGTGCATTTTTTAGAAACACGTTGGCAGCTGAAACTTTCACACCGGTTTGTCTTGCAAGCTCGTGTACTGTGATGACTTTGGAATTTTGAACAATTTTTGTTGCTTCTTGTTCGTTAAGTGTGACGGTGATCTCTGCTTTTTTTGGGCCACTTTCTCCTTTGTCTTTCTTGCCTTTCTTTGACTCTGGTTTTTTTGACTCTGGTTTTTTTGCTCCGGCCATATTCTGAGACAAAAATATTCCTCTTATAAACGATGTATCCAAGTCACCAAAATTTTTTGGATGAAAACTATACGAATTTGTGGGGTTTTTCAAATATAAATAACATCGATTCTAAATTTTCCTATGGGAGTAGTAGCAAAAGGCGCTAAATGTAATGTGGAAGGATGTGATAATGACGGTGCGCGTTCATTGAATACTACTAAGGTGGAAAATGCAAATCTTAGAGTAAACTCGACGGGGAAAAAAAGCGTCTTGTGCAAAGATCATTATAAAGAATACAAAAAAGAATCTAAAGATGACCGCGAATTAGAACGGGCTCGCTTTGACAGATTTTAATTATTTACGAGATTTTTGTTTTTTTGATTTTACGGGTTTTTTAAAATAATCATTACTTAGATTTTGATAAAAATCACCTAATTTCCTGTATAGTCGTTTTGGTCTTCGAGCCTTTTGGTTACTCAATACATACAATGCTAAAATCGGAAATGCAATTGTGGCATCAGCATAGACGGTGACGACTCCTTCATGAGAATTTTGTACCTTGCCCCAACTTTTTCCCTCTTGTAACGTGGCCCCTGAAAGTCCTCCGGTGTCTGGCCTTGCATCTGTTATCTGTATAATGTAATCTTGTCCTCCATCGTCCCGTCGAAGAATTTGGTCAAGTAATGGACCTGTCTGCTGAGCTGTGTTTTTGGGAACTCCTCCACCTAATTCCAAAATACCTGATTTTTTTGAATTAAATAAAATAGACGCCTGTTCTATAATCTCTCGTACAAAATCCAAGTTGTACACTTTGCCTTCTAGCCTTTGTACGGCTAAATTTAGTGCAAGAGAAGAGTCTTTCATTGTTGAAATGTATACTGGCACATCATACTCGTATGCTGTTGTAATGAAACTTTTTTCAGGATGCTTTGATTTTTCTTTACTGATTTTACCCATCATATTACAAAACTCTGCAGTGGTAAATGGTTTGTCAGGAAAGTCTTTTCCAAACATTTTTTGGATAATTTGATCCTCGGCCTCGAGGGTTTCATAGAACTTTATGTAAACATCTCTGATCCTGACTATTTCGTTTTCATAAAGTTTCATATCATCTACATCAAAATGTCCTTGTTTGATAGGAAGTCCCCATGCAAAATGGTCTTCATGATACACGTTTGCACCAGTGGTGATAATCCAATCTACAAATCCTCTCTCAATTAGTGTCTTGATAATTCCTCCAAAGCCCACTGGGGTCATTGCTCCTGACACTGTAAGGCAAATCGTTGCATTTTCTTTTATCATCTTTGCATATAGTTTTGCAGCTTCACCTAGTTGTCTTCCATTAAATCCAGATCTTGCAAAAACTTCAACCAAGTCCTCAATTGTCATCTTGGGGTCTAATTTTATGTGGGGGATGTCTTTTCCATGAAATTTGTGATGGTCCACTTTGAAGATAAAATAAAACTTCAAATTAATACTTGTGCTTTATCTGTAATTTTTGAAAGAACTTGGAACTTTACACTTTATTTTAGAATTTTGGGCAAAATTTGATTTAATGCATAGATTTCTTATGTGGGGGTGTGCAATTTACTCTGAAATGAAAATTATTGATTTGCATGATCCTAATCGTGTCAACCGTAAAGCGGATCAAATAGAGAATTTGTTTAATTCTGGTGATTTTGAAGAACAGGGATTTTTGGTAAAACATGTTGAATTACGATTGTATGTGGAAAAAATTGATGAAAAACTGGGACCTTTTTCATTGATAACCTCCTTTGTCGAAACAGATAGAGGATCAGTCGAAATGGTTTATGATGAGGGATTTCGCGGAAAAGATTCCTTAAATCGTGCAGTACAATTTTTAGTTTCTAATCTTGGATTATCTGCTTTAATTTTACGTTCAATTATTACACTCAGAGAACATTTGGTTGAATAAACCAACATTCTAAATTATTTATGAACTAGAAATAATCATCAGATACATGCTAAATGATTCTTCTATTCGGAGATCCATCGACAATTACGTAAAACAAAGATTAAAGGAAATTCCAACGGAAATTAATCAGACTTTTTTAAAGATTGAACAAATTTGGAAATGTCAAAATGAAATAGATTTTTTGTATGGGTATTATGTGGGAAAATTAGAGGAAGGATCTCTTCATTTTCTTCTAAAGGCATCAAGGGCCTCTTCGGGTGGCTATGTTGATTCATTTGAAATCCGAGGCATAATAGAATCGCACCGACAAGAATTAAGGGGCATCATAGAAAAATCCCTTAAATCTTCTTGAGGATCTCTGATGTCTATCTTAATCTAATGAAAGAATCGTATATTTATGCCACAATTGGGTAACTTATCGTGCGTATTTTACAACTTCACTGTGACAGTATAGAGTATACTCCTACAAAAAAGGAGATTAAAACTGCAGAAGAAAATGTTTCTACTAATACTATCCACTTAGATGAGTTAGTTGTGGCCTTTGTTGCCATTGAAAAAGAAGATGATTCATCAGTGGCACAAGATGCGATTTCTCAGATAAAAAATTCTATGGAGAAAATTGGTTGCAAAAAATTACTTCTGTATCCATATGCTCATCTTAGCTCCAACTTGGCATCTCCTTCAACTGCAATTTCTCTGCTAAAAGAGATGGAAGACTCTGCTCAGGATCTTGATGTTTCGCACTCTCCTTTTGGTTGGACAAAATCCTATAAAGTTCAAGTAAAAGGTCACCCTTTGGCTGAAAGTTCCAAAGTAATAACAAAGAAAGAAAAAAACTCAGATGAATCAAAACCAACAGAGATTACTTCTGAGGCACTAAAATCAGAATCTCAAATCAAATCCTTTTGGTACATAATGTCTCCAGATGGAACAATGACTCCTATGAAGGAATTTAATTTTGCAAATCATCAAAAATTAGAAGTATTATCAAAATACGAGTCTGCCAAAAAAAGAAGCGTAGATGAACCTCCACCACATGTTGCATTGATGAAAAAACTTGCAATCGCTGATTATGAACCTGCATCGGATCAGGGAAACATGCGGTTTTTCCCAAATGGTCGTTTGATAAAATCTCTAATCGAACAATACGTTACCACACGGGTTAAAGAATACGGTGGATATGAAGTTGAAACACCCATAATGTATGACTCACATCATCCAAGCATGGTGAGTTATTTTAATCGGTTTCCTGCAAGACAATACAATATTGATTCGGAGGGAAAACAGCTTTTCTTAAGATTTGCTGCCTGCTTTGGTCAGTTTTTAATGGCCAATGAATTTCAGCTTTCGTACAAAAATTTACCATATCGATTATACGAACTTACTAGGTATAGTTTCAGACGTGAGCAATCTGGTGAATTAGTAGGATTAAGGCGGCTTCGAGCCTTTACTATGCCTGACTGCCATGCATTTTGTAAAGATATGGAGCAATCAATTGAGGAAATCAAAATTAGGTTTGATCTTTCTCAAAGCGTCCTAAAAGAACTTGGAATTGAAGAATCTGATTATGAAATGGCCATCCGATTTACAGAAGAGTTTTACAATGAACATAAAAAAGTAGTTCATGAACTTGTAAAAAAACACGGTAAACCTGTTTTAGTCGAAATGTGGAA
>JARRMG010000046.1:0-11406 GCA_037386265.1 Nitrosopumilaceae archaeon | reverse complement strand
TGATGATTCTCTGGGTGGGCGCTTTAGCAAAAAACTCGTTCATGATATTTCCAATATTTCAAATTATATTGTTGATCTAAAATGGGGAACACCAAACGGCGGAATTGCAACATCTTGTTCTGGAATTACACGTTATCATATTGATTTGGTCCATATAAGAAGAGCAGAGGATACAACTAAGGAAATAATACCTGAAATGTGCAATAAAGTATTGGCGTGGAAGAAAGTTTCTCAAGGAATTTCTAATGCTAGAATTACAATCACTGATTTTTCTGCTCAAACATCTTATGGCAAAGCTCCTGATTATGGAAAGCTCTCATTGGAATCGCGATATACAAGTATAGAACAAGGAAAAAAATTCGATTCTCAAATTAGAAAGATTGCAAAAAAGAAGGTTAAATCAAATCTTGATGTTCATGTTGCCAAACAGGTAACAAGAGATCCCTTTACACAAACAAAAGAAACCGAGAAATTTTTAGAGGAAATTAAAAAATTAGCCAAATTAGCTGAAATTAAAATTACACCACAACATAGATTCGCACCATCAAGTCTTTGTGATGTGTCAGTAGGTAAACCCATGATTGGCTCCATGGGACCAATAGGCAGTGATCAGAAAACTCCTAATGAACATATTTTTCGTGATAGCCTAATTGATAGAGGAATACTCTTAGCTCTCACAATGAACAAATGTTCCAAACTTTCTCAAGATGACAAAAAATGAATATTGAGAAAATAGAAAATTCTTTTTCCACATCTGATGACAAAAAATGTTCCATTGCTAAATATGGAATGGTGTCAAGTGCATTTCCAGACGCCACAAAGGCCGGAGTTGATATTCTAAAAAAAGGCGGAAATGCAGTCGATGCTGCCTGCGCCACCTCTCTTGCTTTAGGTGTGTGTGAGCCTCAGGCTTCAGGTATAGGTGGCCAATCTTTAGTTATTTTACACGTAGATGGCAAAACCATCGCCGTTGATGGCTCAAGTCGGGCCCCATCATTGGCTCATAACACCTTTTTTGAGAAACACTCTCGTCGATTCATAGGTTACAAAGCTACAACTGTCCCTAGCACTTTGGCCACATTGGGATATCTCAATGAAAAATACGGCAGATTAGATTGGGAGACAATTGTAAAACCAGCAATACGGATTGCTAAACGAGGATACAAAATTACAAAACTTCAGCACAATTTGCAAAAAGATAACATTTCAAAATTTTTCAGAGTCAAATCAAAATCAGGAGCAAGATATTTTCTAAAAGATGGAGAGGTTCCCTATGATGTAGGGGATGTCTTTGTACAAGATGATTTGTCAGAGACACTTCAGCATATTGCAAAATACGGTTACTCTTCATTTTACCAAGGAATGATTGCAAAACTAATTGATAAGGACATGAAAATTAACAAAGGATATTTGCGCAAAGAAGATCTTGCATTCATTCCGGAACCAATAGAGAGAAAACCAATTAGCAGAAGATATCGGGGCATTAGGGTTTACACAATGCCTCCACCAACTGCGGGAGACACAATGCTACTAGTCCTAATGATGCTTTCAAATTTAAAAAAGTCATTCCTTAGAAAACGCACTCCACAGTCATACCACTTTGTGGCCGAAACATTTCGTAAAGCGTTACTATACAGGACCCAAAGAAAGTTTAATCCAAGAACTTATCATCAAATAGATGAAAAAACTCATCTTAGTAGGAGCTTTGCAAAATCCTTATCCCAATCTATAAGGGACTCAATTGATCAGGATTTGCCACTAAAAGAATCACCAGACATTGAAGACACCACGCATCTCTCGGTAATGGATAAAGAGGGAAATGCAGTAGGGATTACTCAATCCATCGAGCTAGTCTATGGCTCAAAAGCAGCAGCTGATGGGCTAGGATTTTTGTACAACAATTACATGTCTGCATTTGAATATGATAATCCTAGCCACCCATTCTACCTTAGGCCAAATTCAATCCCGTGGACCTCTGTTTCGCCCTCGATTATTTTCTATAATCATGAGCCTTGGATTGTATTGGGCAGTCCTGGTAGCGCTAGAATTTTCTCAGTTGTCAGCCATTTCATTTCTCGAGTGATTGATGGAGATAATCCAATTGATGTTGCAATGAAAAGACCAAGGTTACATTGCTCTCTTGATGGCAAAATTAGTCTAGAAGCAGATGATTCTGGAATAGAGATAATCAAACATCTCAAAAAAATGGGATACAAAATTGACATTAGAGACAGGTATTCATTTTTTCTTGGAGCCATTCATGCAGTTCTAAAACGCCAAACAGGGGAAGGATTCCAAGGAGTTGCAGAAATTAGACGCGATGGAACGTCTGGTGGATTAAATTGAACAAGCTTCCCGTTTTACTTTCAATACCTCATGGAGGAACCCAAAAACCTCCAGAACTTGATAGCCATTTGGCTATAACTGACAAAGATTTGTTTGATGATTCGGATCCTTTTGTAATTGAGATCTATGATCTTGGAGAAAAGGTAGAAGGTGTGGTTAAAACGAATATTGCCAGAGCCTTTGTGGATTTGAATAGGTCCCTAGAAGATCTTCCTCCGCAAAATCCTGATGGCCTGATAAAAAGTTCCACATGCTATGAAAAACCAATCTACAAAAAAGGAAGAGAACCTGATGATTCACTCACAAATGTTCTAATTGAGATGTATTACAAGCCATACCATAACTCTATTCAAAAAAGGATGAGACCAATGTTTTGTCTGTCAAATCAGGATGGAAAAACATCATCTACAGAAATGATTGAATTGTTGGCTTCTTGCATTTCTGATTCGTTTGATATTGACAGAAATGAAATTTCATTAAATGACCCATTTCATGGTGGATATATTACCAGAACATATGGAAACAATCCATTACCTTGGATTCAAATTGAAATGAACAGAGACATGTATTTGGGGGAATCTTGGTTTGATGGAGATTCTCTTTCTATTGATTCATCACGCCTAAGGAAACTAAATGAGCAGTTTAAAAATTGCCTAAAACTCTTTTTTCAAAAATAAAACCATTAAAGTGAAAATTAGATGAGGTTATTTAATTTCTCAAAAACTAATTTTTAGAATTAAATGAATTGAAAAATTATTTCTCAGGATGGAAAATGCCGCTTGCAAATATGTATCCGTCATGTGTTTTAATCCAAACTGATTCAGGCAAAAATTCCTTATTCACAGGATCCTTTGCAACATATTCTATCCATTTGCCATCTTCTGTTGAAGAATCTCTAATAACGTTAGCAACATTTTGCCCATCAATTTCGGTAATTGCCTCGATACTTTTTCCAACTAATGATTTATCTTCGCCATGTGCTACAATTATTCCGTCACTTTCTCTAATCACATAGACATAAAGTTCCATACCGTGGAATTCAGGATCAACATCAAGTCTTGTAAATGCGTCTGTTCCTACCTCGTCATAAAGCTGTATCGAATCATTTACTAATTTAATAGCCCTGTCCGGTGTTTCTGTAAAATTATCCACAGGGTTTAGGTCGATAACTCCTGCAACTATTATGGCAATAATCACAGATGCAATTAGTAATTCAAAATAAAGCAGCTTCCTGGTGCTGGTTTTTTCTTGCATTGAATTTTTAATCATATCTTTCACCACGTCATCCTGAAAGTTTGTTTGTCATGGTTTCTATTATTTTCAGTCGATATTAAACATCGATTAACAATGTTAAGGAACTATTAATAGAATTTTTCACCAAACAATGTTAATGGTCTTCAGTAAAACCTGCCCCATATGCAAGATAGATTTTACCTCTCTTGTTAGGTATATGTCTCATATCAAAGATAAACATGCTAAAGTGCATCCAGAAAACTTTGTAAAAAACACTGATGAATTAAAATGGTCATTTAGGAATAGCGTTTAGATTTAATTTTATGTAAAATAATGTGATGAAGAATTCCTTTCTTAATTTTAGTCCATAAATTTTCCAGACATTATTATCTTTGTTATTAAACTACCTTAACCTTGTTAAGCACTCATTATATCATCAAAAAACAAGTTTTATTGTGAATCATTTTTTAATAAAATGTATTTTTTTAATTTTTTTACTTAGTGTTGGACTTTCAAATGTTTCTTTTGGTCAAGGCGTTCAAACATCAGGTGGAGTTAATGTCGATGGAAGTTGGTATTTAGGAGAAGGACTTCAAAAAGGAGATTATTTTGAATATTCTTTATGTGAACTCGACCTGAATGATTGCGCACCTATCACACTAAAAATGTGGATAAAGGGCGAGGTATCAAACGAAAGTGAGTCCCTGTGGGATGCAAAGGTAGTTGTTATTGATGGTAATAAGATAGTAAAAGGTTCAATGGGTTTAGGTAAACATGCTCCTGAACCCATAATTTTTGATGATAACCTCCATGATTATGCCATAGCTTTCAAATCTTCATTGGCTTGGCTTTCTGCCTTTGCCACAGGAAACGAAAATGATCTTATCCATGGCCCAAAGGAATTCCGAGATTCTGCATGGGGAAAGATAGGCGCCATTGGGGGAGCACAATTAATTCCACTCAGAGCTGAACAAATTGCTACGGGTGCTGGAATAACTGATACTGTCGTAGTCGGTTGGTATAGTGGAAATAATAATGAAATTTGGATAGTGGATGACTTTCCTTTCCCTGTAAAAGCACTAACTTACGCATGGGTTACTACAGGCATTGCCCCAATTGAGATGCAATTCGATTTATTAGATTTTAAAGAAAATGTAATTGATGATCCTTTTGCAGATGTAGCGTCAACCATCCAAAGAGAAGAATTATTGGGGTGCCCTACAGTTTTTCATGATTATGTCAGCAAAAGAGTATCTACAAACACATCTTCTATGGGCATTCAGTATAATTATTCTCCAAAAATACCTCTAGAAGGTTGCAATATTGATTGGAAAATAAATTTCTATAACAAGTATAACGATGTTGAATTCATTGATCAAGTTCACTATGATATTTGGACAGTGGATGAAAAGGGAACTAGACTTCGTTCATATGCTCAAGACATTGGACGAGATGATCTGTTTAATGGATTCGGACAAGTTCATCTTCTTTTACCAGTAATGGAAAAAGCTGGTATCGCTAGATATGCTATATTTGTTCATGGAACAGGGTCTGAATTTTCAGTGCCAGATCCTGAGATAGCCGGTTATGCTATCATTGAAATCGAAATTGCAGAAAATCCTCGTCTAAAAGAACTAGATGGTGGCGTAACCTCGTCTCTCGTAATTCCTCCTTGGATTAAAAATAATGCAGGATGGTGGGCCGATGGGCAAATAGATGACAATTCATTTGTTCAGGGAATTCAATTCCTAATAAAAGAAAGAATAATGGAAATTCCACCAGGGACACAAAATTCAGATTCAGCAAGTAATGAAATTCCTGCATGGATTAAAAATAATGCAGGATGGTGGGCCGATGGGCAAATAGATGACAATTCATTTGTTCAGGGAATTCAGTGGTTAATCACAAATGGAATAATGAAAGTATAACATTTTGCAAAAATATTGAGATAGCCTAAATACTCCTTTTTGAAACTTTTTTACATTTTTTAACAAAATTACTATTTTTTTAATTTTTTCTTACAGTTTTCACATAAAATTGGACCTTCGGGATCAAAAATTAATTTGGCTTCCTTCTCACTAATACCACATTCAAAACATTCTGAGACTCTTACCATGACACTCCTTGTAATCTCGGGTTTTAAATTTTAATACAAATTAATTTGTTTTAATTATTTACTTCGTACTCGCATAAGGGGCAAACCATGAGCTCACCATCTGGTCGTAAAGGTATATCCAAACTGTCATTAACACAATTAGGGCATTTGGAATAATTGCTCATAATTTCATTGGAAATTATTTTTATTTAATTTAATGTCAGTAAGATTTTTTTCAATCGTTTTTTAGGAATTCCCTTTTGTGGGAATTGGCAAAAAATGATTAATTGTGCTTCTCTCTATCTATATTGGGCGATAGCGAGTAGACGCAGGTTTTCGTTTTTGAGAAAATCTTACTCTACTTTTTTTCTCGAAATTGAATTAATATCAAAAGATGTATCATAGTGTCCTTACAGGAAATAACATATTTTGTTTTCTCATATGTGAAAATAGCATCCTACTTTTAAAAGGGGCTTTTTTTATTTCTGAGTTATGGCCAAATCATCACCAAAAAAGAAGAATTCTTCGATAACACCTTCTTGGACTTCAACCTGGACAGACATTGACAGATCAATTGATAACCTCCGAAAAGACATGGAAAAAGCATTTTCATCATTTCCATCTGTTCAATTCCCATCGATGCAGAAAATGGCTCAAACATCATGTGATTTGATTGATGAAGGAATGCGCCAGCAACACGGGTGGCGACGATGGAAGGTATGACGGCGTATCACCAACGTGGCCACCGCCACCGCAAGTGCCCAGGATCAGTTATCTTTACTCCATAACGACACCTGCGGATGCAAAGATCAGTCGCAGCTGGCTCGGAAGGGCCTGGCGATTCATCAAAGGAGCAGAGCCGGAGATATTGTCGAGGCCGCAGGCCATATATGTCGATCCGGCTGGACGATTATATGTCGTCGATACGCGGCAGGCGAAAATTCATGTTTTTGATAAATTTGATTTTAAACTGATATTTTGGCTCTAAAAAATACCGAATTTACTTGATTCCATTTCTTCTTTTATGGCTAATTTGAAGCGATGCTCTTTGCTTTCCATGTTTTTTGAAATCCAGGTAAGGAATTTTTTCTCCATTCCTTTGCCCTTTAGTCTATCAAAATCCGGTCCCATTTGTTCTACTAGCTTCTCTACTAAGGACCTATTAACACTCAATACAAAAAAATGCCATCCAAATGCAAATTCAGAGTCAGTCATCACAAAATCTTGATCTCCGTGGACCATCTCTTCCAGAAGGGTGAGTTTGTGAGCAATTGCTTTACTTGTTTTGTCATAATCTACTGCAGAAACGTTGATGTTAATTCTTTCATCCATGCCTATTTTGTGTTTATACAAAATAAAAGGATTAATGACTATTCTTTCAATAGATGATCAAAATCAATGTCAAAATGCATTTTCATTATGTCAATATAGGTTCGAATGGATTCTGGAATCTCTTCTCTGCACGCGACTCCAAGATTCTTTGCATTTATCCAAATTACCAGTGTTTGAATGATTGTTAAAAATCGATCATTTTTCACTTGGGGGTCAGCCAGTGCTTTTGTGTATCGTTCTGCAAATTCCCATGCTGTAACAAAATCGACGCACTTTACCCCAAACACTGCCAACAATTGCTCCTGTAATGTTTTTGCTTTTTTAAACGGAGTTTTATTTAGGATATATGGAAAGTTTACTTTATCTGGAAGACAGTCTGGAAGTGGGCCCCAAATGGTAATTATCTTTGTGCTGGGTTTTAATTTCTCAAATTTCCCCATCATGTGTTTTATGATTTGGTCATCTGCAAACCAAAATAATATCACAGTGGCATCAGAGAATTCTGCCTCCTTTACATCCTGGTAGATAAATTCACCAGAAGAATTCTTTGCAACATTAATTTTTTCCAAATCATTATCAATACCAACTGCTTTTTTTACATGAAATTCTTGGAGGGCCATGTCTACTCCCTTCCCATCTCCACACCCAAGATGATAAAAAATATCATCCTTGCCTAAATTTACAAAATTAAAAATCTCTCTGAAGGATTTATCTGGTAATTGGACATCCTCACCACTTACAATATTTTGTGGTAGGGATTCTAGGTATTCTTCAATTTTCAACAAAAGTTGTATATTTTCTGAGAATTTATTCTCTTATGCTCTCAAGTTTTGAGACTGCTTGCCATAATTGTGTCCTGACATAGGATGGTAAATTTGGATCTTGAGTAACATCATCAAGTAAACTGATAGTATTTGCTGCCCTGACGGCTAATGCATATTCTTCATCACTCAAGTCTTTGATTAAATCTGAAATGGATTTTTTAACTGTTTTTGGGGTTGAGGAGCTTGCCACTATTTGATTAAGAGTATCTATTGCTTCCTTCATTGATTCTTTGTTCTCTTTATCATCTGCCATTTTTTACACCATTACTTGGAAATTGGGAGTATATAGTTACATCTCTACAAACACGTTATCATCTTCTACTGTAACGGTGTAGGACCCTAAATTGTTAATTTTAGCTGGAAATTTTACCAATTCTCCTGTTTTGCAATCAAATTCGGCTTTATGCCATCCACAAGTTATTACACATCCATTTAGTGTACCTTCTGAAAGGCTAGCGCCAGAATGTGTGCAAGAGTCATCTACTGCAAAAAAGTCACCCTCAATGTTTGCAACAAGCACTTCTTTCCCATCTATTGCGATTTTGATCATTTTTCCAGGAGGTATTTCTGAAACTTTGCCAGCTATAATTTTACCCATTGATTGTTTTAACTTATTATTCTTAATATTTTTTCGTAAAACATGATAAGAGAAGCTACCTCTTCTGATAAACATCATATTCTAGAATTTTGTCGAAATACCTTTTCATGGGGCGACTATATCGAGGATGTTTGGGACTATTGGTTATCTGAAGGCATTCTTCTTGTTTATGTGAAAAACAATCCTATTGGAATTTCTCATGCTGTTTTCATGAAAGATCATGTGTGGATAGAAGGAATAAGAATTGATCCTAGCTTTAGACGTCAAGGTATAGCTTCAAACTTGGTGGAACAAATTGAAACAAGAGCAATAAAAAACGAAATACCTACTTCTCTGATGCTCATTGATAGCCAAAACATACCGTCTTTGACTATGTCAGAAAATCTAGGCTACAAAAAATACCAAACTTGGAATTTTTATTCACTTCTTCCACAAAAAACCAATTCTGTGGAGTTATCTTTTGGGAGTGATCTCAAAGAAAATGAATTTCCTCATTATGTAAAATCTTGGAGATGGCTTTCATTAGATGAAGAAACAACCTCACATTTGAATTCAAAAAATTGTGTAATTCGTTCTGGAACCGTCAATAAATCTACTGCAATTTTGGAGGATTCTGAGCATTTCAAAAAAACTTTGATTGTAACATTGTTTGCAGAATCTGAATCAAACACTACTAATCTTTTGTCTTTTCTGCAAAACTATGGATATGAAAAGAATTATTGTCGAGTTCAAATTTTGACAAAAGAAAAATTACCGAAAATACAAAATTTAGACTTTAAACTTTCATTTCAATTAATGCAAAAACTATTGTCTTGAATCTTTACTTTTCTAATTGTATTTCTCAAAATACCCAAGTTCTCAATTTCCATCTCTACCTTGTCTCCGTCTTTTAGGAATGCAGCATTAGGTTTGTTTAACATTACTCCTGCTGGTGTTCCAGTTGAAATAATGTCTCCTTTCTCAAGGGTCATTACGTTACTAATTTTCGAAACAATCTCTGGAATTTTTATGAACATCTTTTCTGTGGATGAGTTTTGTCTAATTTGGCCATTAACTTTGGTTACCAGTTTTAGGTTTTGAGGGTCTGAAATTTCATCTGCTGTGGTAATCCATGGACCACATGGAGCAAATGTGTCAAATCCCTTTCCTCTTGTAAACTGTTTATCTTTGAATTGAATGTCTCTTGCAGAGACGTCATTGAAAATCATATACCCGAAAATTGCCTCTTTTGACTGTTCTTGGGATATATTTTTACAAGTCTTTCCAATTATCAGTGCCAGCTCTACTTCATAATCCAACTGAGTTACAAATTCTGGGCATTCTATGTTTGAATTGGCTCCAGTAAGGGCGGTTCTAGGCTTGAGAACAATAGCTGGATCTTCTGGAGCTTGTAACCCTTGTTCTTCTGCATGATCTGTATAATTGAAAGCAAGGCAAATTATTTTGCTTGGGTTTGGAATGGGGGGCAGTAATCTAAAATTTGAAATGTCTTGATCATAGGGAAGGTCATTTATTTTATCTGCAATTTCATTGTACCATCCATCAAAAAGAAAGTCTTTGATAGTATAGGGGATTGGAACTCCTGTCTGATAGGTTATCTCATCTTTTGTTGCAATCTTGTTTCCTTTTACAAATCCATAGGTTTCACTCTTATCATATGCTAATCTTGCAATCTTCATTTTCTTTTCATTCACTTGTGTGTAAATATCGCTTGGTTTTGCGAGTCTTTTCTACAATATCCAAATCTGACAAACTGAATCTCTTCCCCTTCTTTTAATTTTAGGTAATGGGGTTCTGTATAAACCTCTAACTCTTCAAGACTATTTTCATTGAATTGTTCATCAATAAACAACTGGTTTGGAACTAGAAGCTTTATTTCATGAGCAGTTTTTTGAGGAACCCATTGGATTTTTTGAATGTTTGAAGTTTCACCATTTTCCACAAAGTTACCTTCAAGAACTTCTCCAACTCTGTTGATTTGAACATTTCCTAATCCAAGCAATCTTACTTGAGTCCCCTCTGTAATGTTTTGAGCATCATCGCCGCAAATCAAAATATTTTCATCAATCTCAATCACTCTTTTTCCAATATCGTTTACAGGATGATTAGGAATTTCAATAGTTGAAAAGGGAAGGTTGTTTACTTTGAGTTTCTTTGGTTTGTTTACCATGAAAAGTCTGATACTATCTGCATCTACAAATTTTCGATTAAAGGCCTCAAGTGCATCAAAAGGTGCTAGAGTATTGGCTTTTGTTAGTCCTAATGAAAGGATGAATTTCTTTATTGCCTCTGCTTTTATTCCTCGTCTTCTGAGGGCCTCAAGGGTTGGCAATCTGGGATCATCATACCATGAGACCTTCCCTTCTTCTATCAGCGGTTTTAGAATTCTTTTAGAAATTGGCATTCCTTTGAATTCCAGCCTAGAAAAAAAGTCTTGGTAGGGTTTTCGCATGCCTAAATCATCTAAAATTGCATTTATCAGGTCCTTTCTTAGTTCAAATTCTTTTGAACGAAATGCATGTGTTATGCCATCTTTGCTATCTTCAATGGCAACTGCAAGATCATAGCTTGGCCATACTCTGTATTTTTCTCCCAAAGTGTAATGCTTTTCATCTATGATTCTAAACAAAACGGGATCTCTCATTACTGCATTATCTGCTTTCATGTCTCCGCGAAATCTTACGATAGCTTCTCCAGGTTTGTATTTTTCAAACATTTTGTCCCATCCTTGGTTGTTTTGTTTAATGTCTCTGAAACTACATTTGCAATCTTTTCTCTCTTTTCGATTTTGACTGATGTCTTCTCGTTTGCAAGTACACACATAGGCCCTTCCAGAATTTATCAATTCCAGTCCTTTTTCATAAAAAAATTCCATGTCATCTGATGTACTTTTCACAACATCGAATTTGACACCTAACCCATCCAAACCAACCTTGATGGCTGCATGATACTCCATTCTTTCAGCCTCTGGATTAGTA
>JARRMG010000045.1:0-5124 GCA_037386265.1 Nitrosopumilaceae archaeon | reverse complement strand
AAAGCACATTTCAAAGGATCTTCTCTTTTTTCTAGAGTCCCTGCTGGAATTTCTAAAACAAATCCATGAGGAAACCGATGTTGTTTAACTAAAATTACTTTGTTATCCTCATCAAATGCAAGCATGGCTGCCGCTCCTCTATGCTCTATCATTTCTCTTTTCACTTTTCTGCCTTCAATAATGCCCTCATAAACACTAAGACCTAAAATTTTTCCTTCAAAGATCTTTTTCTTTTTCACTACAAGATCAAAATTATGATGTTATTTAATTTGTTTGATACATCAAATGAAGTCTAGGGGATTTTTTTAATTCTTTTATTGCCAAAGCTAACCATTCTTTTAGGAATGTAATTTTTTTGGGAATAAAAAGATCAGCTGATTTTACATTTTTTACATTTCTAATTTTATGAGTCAAATCATCCATACTGAAAATATCCTTACTATACATAAATAAAACAATTTGATTTTTTGCAATAAATGGAATTTGTAAAAAAGATTCAGAAAACTCTTTTTCCAAATTGGTTAAAGTTTTTTGCAAATTACCATCAATCCATGTAAGAATTGCATGAGGAATGAAATCTTTAATTTTAGTAGGGTCATAAACTACAGTGAATTGAATTCCTTGATTTTCATGTAACTTTTCAATACATCTTGTTACCGTTTTGGAGGAAAGGTTTGTTTTTTTGGAAATATATTCAATTTTTTGACGGGGATCTTTCATCAGCTGTTCTAATATTTCCAAGTCTGTTTTAGTCAAATTAGAATCAAATCCTGGATTTTCTGCTTCAAAAATTGATAAGACTCGAACATCTCGCATTAAATTATTTGCGAGTTCAATTTTTTCTTGAAGATTATCCTTGGCTACTATACCACAAACAGTGACCCCTCCAATACATGGAACAACAAAAAATGGTTTTCCTACTAGACTAATTTGTTTTAAAATTTCTTTAATATTTTGACCAGTGACTACAAAATACAAAACTCCAAGACCCAAAACAGGTGGATCGACTTTGACAGTAAACTCCTCAATTATTTTAGAATCTTCCATTTTTCGTATCCTGGCTCTCACTGATCCTCCAGAAATTCCCAATTCTTTTCCAATTTGTCTATCAGACTCCCTACAATTATTCAGTAACCTGCTTAGTATTTTGATATCTAAATTGTCCAATCTAGCACCTTCTTGATCCTTATACCATTCATAATGAACTAATCTCTTATAAAATTGTCTATAATGTTAGCACTAGACAACATAGACATTAAATATCAGACAGAAAGTAGTTTATTCATGGAATATAGACTTCGTCTTGCAAAGAGAATGCTTTTCAATAAGAAGGGAAGTCTAATTGGTGCTGTACTAGCAGTAACCATTGGTATTTTGGTGATTCATGTTAATTTTGTAATTTTTCAAGGCTTATTTGACGCAATTGTACGTGACATTAGCAATTACCGAAATGGTGACATACTTGTAACTGATGAGGCAGACTACATAGACAAATCTGATTTAGCATTGGCCAATTGGTTTGAAAGAATACCATACGTGCAAGGTGCAACACCGAGATTGTCGTCCTCGGCTGAAATCAATATGACAAAAAATGGAAAATTAATTGAAGAAACAAGAGTTCCTGTAATTGGTGTTGATCCTTACAGAGATGTAAAAGCGTCTACTGTACATGAAACTGTAGCAGATGGAACTTATGTAATTAATCGTAATTCAGTAGTTTTAGGAAATAATGTTGCAAGAGATCTTGGAAATGCAACTGTTGGAGATAGTCTTAAACTGCTTATAGTAGATCGTACTGGTGAAGACCAAATTAGACGGTTCAACGTTGCAGGTATTGTCAAATCACCTGGTGGTCAAGGTTTTGATTACAGTGTGGTAATGCATATTGATACACTACGAGACATGATGGGTAGAGGTGGAGAATCTGGTTCATTTATTGTAAAATTAAATGATCCAACCAAAGCATTTGAAGTAAAAGAATTCTTTTTGACTGCATTTCCAAATGATGATTTTATTGCAGAAACTATAGAAGAATCTGCAGAAGAGCAATTAGCTGGATTTAGATCAGGAATTGCAATGATAAACATGATTGGATACTTTGGTATGATGTCATCAGCCTTTGCAATTGTTACAATTCAAATGATGCTTGTAAATGGAAAAACAAGAGAAATTGGAGTCATGAGGTCAATTGGCGCAAAAAGAAAAGATATTCTAATTATCTTTATTTTCCAAGGAATGATTATTGGCGCAATTGGTGCTGGGGTGGGTACAGCTGCGGGATTAGGTTATACCTTTTATGCAAAGGAGACAAAAATGTCCTTCAACAACAGTCTTCCCCTTGAGGTATCATATAATTGGGAAAAAATTATTCAAACTGCCTTAACATCCTTCTCACTAGCCATAATTGCGTCTCTTTATCCATCTTACCGTGCAACAAAACTTCTTCCTGTGGAGGCGATGAGAACTGTCTAGGGTTTTAGAAGTAAGTAATTTAACGAAAACCTATGGTTCTGGAGAAAATAAAGTAAAAGCCTTAGACAATGCGACTTTCTCAATAGAAAAAGGTCAATTTGTCTTAGTTGTTGGGAGTTCAGGATCAGGAAAATCTACACTTCTTAACATGATAGGCCTTTTAGATCGTCCCACCAAGGGCAAAATCTTCATCGATGGAATCGATACCACTAAGCTCAGTGAAAATCAAATCTCTGCATTCAGAAATAAAAAATTGGGTTTTATTTTCCAATTTTCAAATTTACTTACCGATCTTACGGTTTTGGAAAATGTCTTACTTCCACGACAAATAGCGGGAACAAATGGTTCTGCCGAGAAAGATGCAAAAGATCTTCTAAAAACAGTAGGGTTAGAGTCTCAAATGAATAAAAGAGCCAATAAAATTTCTGGTGGACAGGCTCAAAGAGTAGCAATTGCTAGAGGATTAGTCAATAACCCATCAATTGTTTTAGCGGATGAACCTACAGGAAATTTAGATTCAGTAACTTCCGAAACCGTTGTTCATTTAATGAAATCGATGGCAAAAAAACTTAATCAAACTTTTGTTATTGTTACTCACGAACCAGATGAATTTGGTGATGTAGACAAAATAATTACAATTAAAGATGGAAGAGCCTTTGATGGAGATCAACCTATAGAAATGGAGGTAGCAGCATGATTAACGCACTAGGTTTACTTTTACTAGCAATTTTATTGATGATCCCCTTTGCTATTGATTATTCATTTGCCCAAATTAGTTCAGGAGGTTTTGGTCAATCACCATTTGAGCGTGAATTTCACGATGTAAAATTTCTAGATGCATATTTTGGAACTATAGATGAAAAAATTGAAGCCGAACCAGGAGATGATAATGTTCCCTTTACAGTTGTTTTTGCAAATGTTGGGACTCAAGACATTACAGGAATTAAAGGACAACTTTCACTCCCAATGGGTTTTTCAGGAGCAGATGGCCCAAGATCTATAATTATTGCTGATAGTGATTCTAATTCTCTTGCAGGAGATAATTTTCATATGACCTTTTTTGTTAATATCGATAAAAATGTACAAATCCAACAATATCCTGCCACAGTTAAAGTAGATTATTCTAGATTACGTGAATCTGGAGTAAGAACCTCATTTTCTGAATTTGAATTTAAGGTAACAGGTGATAGTGTAATTAACGTTAAAGCACTAGAACCATTTCTAACCTCGCTTAAAACCAATGATGTTACTATTGAAATTTCTAATGATGGAACAGCTCCCATTTCAAGTGTAGATATTGTTACTACCAACACTCAAACAGAAATGGCTTCGACTACAACCTCCACAACTAATGTTGAAAATGTAGTTATCTTGGAATCAAACTGGGATGTTGGAAATATTCAGCCTAAATCCTCTAGATATCTTACCGCTACTGTATATGTTCCTGAAAATCTAAAGGATGATACATTACGTATACCACTATCAATATCGTATTACAATGCACATGGAGATCAACACACCATAAACAAAATCGTTGATTTTTACATTAAGGGGTTCATAGACCTTACAGTTTATGGAATAGATGTAATAGAATTATCTGATACTAAAATGGTTGTTGGCGAAATTATTAATGAAGGAAATGAAGATGCATTATTTGGATTTGTAACCTTAGAACCATTAGGTGATTCAAACATCAAAAAACAATCTCAATTTATTGATGAAATAGAAATTGATGCACCAGTACCATTTAACATACCTCTTGAATTTGAGGGAGAACCCCAATATGGAGAACATGACATCAAAATTACGGTAAGATACAAAGACAATATACGTGAAGAAATTTTCATTCCATACGAGACTACCATATTTGTGGAAGAACCATCAAACGATGATGGATCTGAAGATTATACAATGATGATTGCTATACCAGTTATTATTGCAATAATAGTTGGGACAATTTTGTGGCGTAGACGAAAAAAGCAGGAAATTGATGTCAGTTAAAATTCAAATTATTAAACATCTGAAATTTCTTAATGATCCTCTGTGAGATTAAGGATTATAGTCATTATGACTGCGCTGGCCATTGGAATTTCAATAGTTTCGATTGGATATCTAACTAATCAACCCGTTGATGAAATTACAATCAATCTAACTCCTCATGAGAAACTTGAAAACTATAAAGACGAATTAGAAAAAATCAATCAATACAACCAACAACTTTTAAATGATTTAGAAAGGGACATTGCTAATTCTGATGACAAACACCTGGAGCAGTTAAAAAAAGAATTCATCATCTTAAAACGTGTTATTGATGATAACAAAAAAGAACTTGAAAAGGTAATAGATCGACTATCTGAAATGGAAGGACAATAAACTCTAAATCAAAATTTCTAAATTCATATAACATTTGAAAACTCAAATTTTCATGGAATTACATCAAAAACTAACAATTTTAGGCATAATTTTACTGGTTGCAACATTTGTTATTCATACTTATCATGAACAAGAACACCCTGGTGATGGATTTAATTTTGCATATGTTACAGGCATTGCAATGTTAATTGCTTTTTTAGCAAGTTTCATTCTTTTTAATAAAGAAAAACTAAAAGACTCTAAAAACTAATTCCAAAAACAAACCCATATCTCGAATTT
>JARRMG010000044.1:0-5169 GCA_037386265.1 Nitrosopumilaceae archaeon | reverse complement strand
GATTGCAGATAAAATAATTGAAAAATTTGGGGAAAAAACTACAATATCTTTTGTAAAACCTGATAGAGTAGGAATCAAGGTAGGCAGAGATGATATCCACAATGTTGCTGAATTTGCGCGAGATACTCTAAATTATGATCATGTTGATTCTGTAGCAGGTGTTGATTATCCGGCAGACAAAGAAATTGAAGTAGTTTATCATCTAAGCTCCTATACCGATCCAACACTTAGTAGACAAATTCTCGAATTGGCAACTAGGGCACAAAGAGAAGAAGATCCAATCCCAGGGAATGATGCAACAAAACTTCCTAGTCTTAGAGATATATTCTACAGTGTAGAATTTCATGAAAGGGAAATTTTTGAGATGTTGGGGGTTTACTTTGAAGGTCATCCAGATAATAGACGATTACTTTTACCAGAAGATTGGGCCGATTTACCTCCATTGAGGAAGGACTTTAGGAATAAAGGTAGATAGAAATGAGTTCACCAACGTTACCACCGGGACTGGCAATACAGAAAGCAGACGAGAGAATTATGACTCTCAATGTGGGACCACAACATCCTGGTTCTGGACATATGAGAATAATTGTACAAATCGATGGTGACTATATTGTAGCATGTGATCCTGATCCTGGATACGTCCATCGAGGTGAAGAAAAGATGGCAGAATACAGAAACTATACTCTAAACGTCCCACATTTAGAAAGACCAGTTATACATGACTCTTGTAATATTCTGTATCCCTATGTTTTAGCAGCAGAGGAACTTTTGGGACTTGAAATATCTGAACGTGCAAAATACGTCCGAGTTATCGCTTCTGAATTAAATCGATGTATTTACACACAATACTGGCTTGCCATTTATGGAATCTTTTTGGGTCACTCTACCATGTTTATGTGGCCAGCAGGAGACCGTGAACTCTTAATTGATCTAATGGAAAAAATGACTGGTGCAAGAGTCACGCACTCTTATTTTATTCCGGGTGGAATAAGAAATGATTTACCTGCAAACTTTGAAGATGTTTGTCTCAGACAGGTAAACTACTTTGAAAAAAGAATCAAAGAATATGCTGATGTTTTCTATAACAACCCAATCTTAATTTCAAGAACCGAAAAAACTGGCATATTAACAAGAGAAAATGCCATAAAGTTGGGAACTACAGGTTCTGTTCTAAGAGCTAGTGGGATAGATTATGATGTTAGAAAGAAAGAACCTTACGATGTTTACGACGAATTAGATTTTGAAACAAACGTCATGAAGAGCGGTGATTCTTATGCAAGGTCTAGAATTCCTTGGCTTGACATGATGGAGAGTTGCAGAATTATAAGAGATGCATTACAAAAAATGCCAAAATCTGGATCTGTTAGAGTAAAACTAAAACCAAATCCAAAAGGAGAACTTGGTTCTGTTTACAAACGTGTTGAATCTGGAAGGGGTGCTCTGGGTTGCTATATTGTTTCAGACAAAAAAGTAGAACCATACAGAGTAAAACTAAGTGTTCCATCCTTTAGAAATCTGATTGCATTACCTCATCTTCTCATAGGTGAAAAACTAGGAAACATGCCATCTGTCTATTGGAGTCTTAATTACTGGCCAGTGGAGGCAGATAGATAAATGTCAGTTATTGCACCTAATTTCAAACTTAGTGAACTTATAAAATCCCTTTTAGACAATGTCTTTTGGATTCTTCTAATCGTTGTCTTAATAGGCGTTCCAGCTATAATGTTTTCTCTATTTTTCATTGAAATGCCTGTAATTAATGGCGAAATACTTACACCATTTTTAGCACTTACTTGGCTGGCAGACCCATCACGATCAATACCTATTCTTAAGGCCTTTATGGCAACAGACCTCTTTAGAATTGCAGCATTTCCAGGATTTGGATTTGCAGCACTAATTGCAGCTGGAACAATTTTTGTCGAAAGAAAAATGTTGGCAAAACTCCAGCTTAGGGTTGGTCCATTTTACTGTGGTAAGGTTGAAGGCATTTTGCAATTAATGGGCGATGGCCTGAAATTAATTTCAAAGGAAATAATCATTCCTGCAAAAGCAGACAAACCACTTTTCTGGGCGGCCCCTGTTTTGTTTGTGGCAACAGCAGCAGCATTTGTAGCTCTAATTCCAGTAGCACCAGGATGGGTAGTTGCAGACTTGGATGTTGGTCTTTTAGCCGTATTTGCGGTAATTGGATTTTTCCCAATCATAACAATTCTTTCAGCATGGTCTGCTAACAGCAAGTTCCCATTCATTGGCGGAATTCGTGCTCTATATCAAATGGTTTCATTTGAAATTCCATTGATTCTCTCATTACTTGGTGTCGTTATTTTGACAGGAACTTTGAATCTATCTGAAATTACCGCCAGCCAATCTTCATTCCCATGGATTATCTTTTTGCCAATTGGAGCAATAGTTTTCTTTATCACAATGTTAGCTGAGTTAGAAAGAATTCCTTTTGATTTGCCAGAAGCCGAAAGTGAAATTGTCGCTGGCTGGCTTACTGAATTTTCCGGAATGATGTATGGCTTAGTTCAATTAGGAACTTATCTCAAACTTTATTCATTTGCAGCTCTCTTTGTAGTACTTTTCTTAGGAGGTTGGAACGGACCAATGATTTGGCCACCATTCCCTGAAGAAATAATAACTGAAGGAATTGAATTGGGTCCTGTAACTGCCCAATTCCCGGGACTTCCAGTATTCTCACAAGAAATGTTAAACGGAACAATTTGGTTTGTCCTAAAAACAGTTGGAGTAATTTTCTTCATACTTTTACCACGAGGTGTTTTCCCACGTATCAGAGTAGATATGTTGCTTGATCTTGGATGGAAGAAACTAATTGGTTTGGCATTCGTTAACATCTTTATAGCACTCGGCTTGCTCTATGCTGGAATCTTGGGACCGGGAGGTATATTGTAATGGGAACTGCAACTGGAATAATCAGGGCTTTAAATTCAGGAATCAAACACATTGCACTAAAACGATTTACTCTTAGATATCCTGAAGAGAAACTAAAATTTGTTGGAGATGGATATCAATTTGACCCATCAACGGGGGTAGGTATTGCCGGTCTTAAGGGAAGACACATGTTATTTCATGATCACTGTACTGGATGTCAATTGTGCTCAATTGCTTGTGAAGGTGTTGCCGAAGCAATTGGAATGGTTAAAGTCCCCGAAGAATGGAAACAAAACAAAAAATCTATCATGCCACAAATTGATTATGGTAAATGTGTATTTTGTGGACTGTGTGTAGATGCTTGTCCATTTTACGCATTGTATATGACAAATGACTATGAATTATCTTCATTTAGCAAAGAAGGGTTGATTTACACTCCTGCTCAACTCGCGGTTAAACCAGAAGTTGCTCAGGACTCTGAAATACAAATTTCAAGTAGAGGTGCAACACATGGCTGATGCTGCATTTCTTGCCTTATCTGTAATTACAATTGGCAGTGCAATTGCAGCATTAGAATTAAGGTCATTAGTTTATGGTTCAATTGCTCTAATGGGCACTCTTGGAGGAATTGCTGGATTCTTCCTTCTTCTGGATTCACCATTTGTTGCAATGTTTCAGCTAGCAGTTTATGTTGGCTCTATTGCTGTTTTGATTTTGTTTACTGTCATGCTTGTAAAAAGAGAACTTATCTTCAAAAAAGTTGAAGACAAAAGAAGAAAATTCGTTGGAATTGCATTAATGTTAGTTTTCATGGTTTCACTAGGTGCTGTAATTTTAGATTCTGGAATTAAACAAATCACAACTGATGAACCTGCAGTAGATTTTAGGGAAATAGGTGATGACTTTTTGACATATTATTGGCCTGCACTAATTTTGATGGGTTTGATATTGTCAGGTGCAGTGACAGGGGCACTAGTTTTAGCAAGAAGGGTAGATGAGGAGAATGACCAACGAGTTAATTGAGTTTGTTTTAGTATCTGTTGCCCTATTGGGTATTGGAATTTACGGTCTTTCAGTAAAGAGAAATGCAATCCGAATGTTATTTGCAATTGAGATTGTAATTAATGCTGCAAATCTTAACATGGTTGCATTTGGACGATTTTTGCCACACAGTGGTGGCCAAACCTTGGCCTTATTCTCAATTGCAATTGCTGCAGCAGAAGTAGCTGTGGGTCTTTCTTTGATCATTGTGGCATACCGCATGTATCATAATATCGATATCGCTGACTTTAGGAGCTTGAAGGGATAATGGAATACGCACTTTTACAGGCAGTTTTCATTCCTCTACTGTTATCTCCAGTTGCCTATATTATAGGAAGAAAAATGGGCCCCACTCCAGCAATGTGGTTTACTTTTGCAATTTTACTATACACTACAATTCTTGTAATACAAGCAGCACTAAATGGAACTACAGAAGAACACTATCCATGGACAGAGATGTTTGGAGAATTTGGATTCTTGTTAGATGGCTTGGCCTCACCATTTGCAATAATGATTTACGTGCTAAGTACAATTCTTGCCCTATATTCCAAACCATACATGATTCACAAATTCCACGAACAGTTTGAAGAGGAACAAAAGCACATACAATCAACTGGCGGACAATCAGCAGTTGTAGAATCAACCTCTCTGACAAATTACGTAAACGCCAAATCAGGGCTTTACTTTGCACTGTACCTTGTTTTTGCTATGGGTATGCTTGGAACTGTACTTGCAACAAATCTGATTGAATTTTATATTTTCTTTGAAGTAATGCTTATTCCAGGTTTCTTTTTAGTTGCCATCTGGGGAGATGGACCAAGAAGAAAAATTGGTTTGATGTTCCTGTTTTGGACACATGCAGGAGCTGTTGTTTTGTTATTGGGCTTTTTGATGATAGGCCTGACAATTGGAAGCTTTGACTTTGCAGATATCCAAGAATCAGCAATTCCTCAAGATATTGTAATGCTGTCTGCAATTGCCATTGCTATTGGCCTTGGGGTTAAATTAGCTGTCTTTATGTTCCATATTTGGCTGCCATACGTCCACGGTTCGGCTCCAACACCAATCAGTGCCCTCTTGTCTCCAGTTATGATCGGAATTGGTGCATACGGTATCTTTAGATTAATTGTTGAATTCTTACCTTCCACATTTGCAGATCTCTCTATTTGGTTCCATATTTGGGGTCTTGTTACTATGATTTATGGTGGGGCCATGGCCCTAATGCAAGATGATCTC
>JARRMG010000043.1:0-6179 GCA_037386265.1 Nitrosopumilaceae archaeon | reverse complement strand
AAAAAAATGGATCCTCAACAAGTATCCCTTTCAGTTTCCACTGCTGATACTATACCAAAAATTTTGCAAAGACGATTAGGCGAATTAGAAAAGGAAATTTGTATCATCCAAATTGGGACTAATATTCACAAAATCAATTTACCTGAGGAATTAAAATCAAAGGGCCTTGTAATTTCTTCAATTGAGGATGCAATACAAAATAATCCCGAATTGGTAAAAAAATCCTTAGCACAGTCGGAGGCAAAAACTGATAAATTTACCGCATTAAACAATGCAGCATTTAATTCCGGTGTATTTATTCACATTCCTAAAAACTTAGTATTGGAAAAACCCATTCATGTGGTGATTTGTCTATCTGAAGATGGAATTTCTACTATTGCCCGAAACATTGTATTTGCCGATGAGAGCAGCAAGGCAACAATTGTTCAGGAACTATACTCTGGAAAATCAGAAAAGCAACAGGCATATCTTGAGCTATTCAATACCAATGCAGCTTCAAACTCTCATCTTGATATTACCACTCTTCAAATGATGGATCAAAGCTCAGTTAATTTCTCCACTAGGAGAACTGACCTTGGTCAAGATGCCAAAGTTAATTGGTATTCTGGATTGTTTGGCTCAGAATTGTCTCGGTACAAAATTGATTATCACCTAAATGGCTCGGGAGCATCTGCAAACGATTCTGAGGTGATTTTTGGAAACAATGAGCAATCATTTGACATTCAAACTGATGTAAATCATGAAGCTCCTGCCACCGAAGGAAGGGTGGTTGAAAAATCTATTTTACGAAATAAATCAAAGTCTCTTTTCAAAGGAATGATTAGAATTAAAGAAAATGCAGCAAAATCAAATTCCTTTCTGTCTGGACGCTCAATCCTTCTAGATAAGGATGCAAAATCAGATGCAATTCCTGGATTAGAGATTTTCACAAACGATGTTAAGGCAACTCACTCTGCATCTGTAGCCCAAATAGATGAGGAGCAAATTTTCTATCTTAAAACCAGATGTCTTAGCCATGAGGAAGCAGAAAGAACAATTGTTGAGGGATTCTTAGAACCGCTATCAAGAAAGATGTCTTTTCAAGTAAGAGCCTGGATTGCATATTTAATTGAATCAAAATGGGATGAAAAGGAACTAACCATAAACCCTGATGAAGAACTTGCTAAATTTGTTGAAGTTGAGGAAACTCGCTACAACGAAGATTCAGAGATTGAACAGCACTACAAATACAGGTGATAAGGATGTCTCAATGGATTAAAGCTTGTAGTTTAGATCAAGTAAAAGAAGGACAATTATTTGGATTTCATTCTGATGATAAAAAAATTCTTCTTGCAAATCAAAAAGGAAAAATTTTTGCAACAGACTTGATTTGTACACATGCAGAGGCAAACCTTTCCACTGGATTTCTTAGTGATGAAGGAGTAAGATGTCCATTACATCTTTCAGTTTTTAATTTACAAGATGGTAAACCTCAAAATCTTCCAGCTGAAATTCCCCTAAAAACATACAATGTTAAAATAGAACAAAACGAGATTTACGTGGAGGTTTAGACGATGCAAAGTGCTCAAACATCTTTTGAAAATATAAGAAAGGATTTTCCAATTTTGGAGAGAACTGTAAGGGAAAATAAAACTCTGGTGTATCTGGACAATGCCTCTACCACTCAAAAACCAAATCAAGTAATTGATGCCATCACTGATTACTATAGAAACCATAATGCCAACATTCACAGAGCAGTTTATGCATTAGCTGAAGAGGCTACTGAACTTTATGAAAAAACCCGAGACAAAGTTGCAAACTTCATCAATGTAAAAAATAGAGATGAAATTATTTTTGTTAGGGGAACGACTGAGGCAATTAATTTAGTTGCATATGCTTGGGGACGTGCCCATGTTAAGGAAGGAGACATAATAGTTACTACTGAATATGAACACCACAGTAACATTGTACCATGGCAATTACTTACTCAAGAAAAAGGTGCCAAAATAGAGTACATTGGTATGGATGACAATGGTGAGTTAATTCTAGATGATCTTGATAAATATCTTGCAACAGGTAAAGTAAAACTTGTAACCTTTAGTTTAATGTCAAATGTTTTAGGAACTATCTCTGATTCTGATGCAATAATATCAAAATGCAAAAATGCAGGAGTCTTGACGCTAGTTGATGGAGCACAAGCTGTTCCTCACATGAAAGTTGATTTGGAAAAGTTAGATTGTGACTTTTTCGCTTTTTCAGGGCATAAGATGCTAGGTCCTACAGGTATTGGAATCTTATGGGTGAAAAAATCTGTTTTGGAAACCATGAATCCTTTTCATGGTGGAGGGGATATGATTCGAGAAGTTCACAAATATGAAACTACATGGAATGATTTACCCTACAAATTTGAAGCAGGAACTCCAAATATTGCAGATGTAATTGGATTGGGTGCTGCCATTGACTATCTCTCTAAGATTGGAATGGATAACATACGGCAACATGAAATTGATTTGACTACTTATGCTCTTGAAAAATTGTCCCAAATCAAGGGCCTTCATGTATATGGCACAAAAGATATTACGAAACGTGGTGGTGTGATCTCATTTAATTTTGCAGATGTTCATCCACATGACGTTGCTCAAATTATTGATGCAGAGGGAATTGCAGTAAGATCTGGCCACCATTGTGCCCAAGTGCTCATGGAAAGACTAAATGTGGCTGCAACGTCACGTGCAAGCTTTTACATTTACAATACCAAAGAAGAAGTTGATAAATTAATTAATTCATTAAATAAGGTGGCAGAGGTATTCAAACTATGAGCAACGCTGACATTTATCATGAAATGATAATTGACTATTCTAGAAATCCTATCAATTATGGACAAATTGAAGATCATGATGTTACATTTCATGACTCCAACCCATTATGCGGCGATAGTATAGATATTGATATGAAAATTGATGACAACAAAGTATCTGACATCAAATTCCATGGAAAAGGATGTGCAATTTGCATGGCGTGCTCTTCAGTCCTAACTGAGATAGCAAAAGGGAAAAATATTGACGAGGTCAAAAACATATCAAAAAATGATGTTTTAGGTGAATTAGGTCTTGAAAATCTACAGGCTGTACGAATAAAATGCGCACTGCTTTCATTGAAGGTTCTAAAATTTGCATTGTATTCTTATCTCGGAAAGCATCTTGAAGATTCACAAGATGTAGATAAGTTAAAAGAAGAGGCAGCGAACTTATACTAGTATATGAGTTCATTTTCTCCCAAAACTCCCATACAATTACAAATTAGAAAAATTATTTTTGACCAATACAATGACGTTGATACGAAATTCACTAACGATGAAATTTTTGAGACAATAAAACAAGGAGGGGATCTTGATTCTTCTTGGATTATAGATGATTTTGAACCTTACATAAACGAAATTTGTGACTCTGGTCTTGTTAGAAACATCGCACAAAATTTTACTACTATATGGCTCAAGCTCTTTAATCCCATTAAGAAACTTCATTGCAAGTCATGCAATAATGATGTCTATCTAGGCGAATCAGAAAAACAAGAATGTCCTAATCCTTCCTGCAGTGCTACGCTCTAACTTCTATGCTTTAGTGCGGCGTCTTCAAGTGCTTTTATCATTGGAAGTTTTTCGCCTGTAAGATACAATACCAATGCACCACCTGCAGTACTAATATGATTGATTTTTTCTGCCAATCCATGACTCTTTAGAACTGATGTTAAATGCCCTCCACTTACAATGGTTGTTGCCATGGAATTTGCTACAGCTTCTAGTAATCCTTTTGTTCCATAGCTAAAGTTTTCTTTTTCAAAATATCCTGCAGGCCCGCTAATGAAAACAGTCCCTGCACCCGCAATTAGTTTAGAGTAAAAGTCTACAGTCTTTGGACCTAAATCATAAATTTTATCTCCTTTGTTGATTTCTCTAACATCCATCTCTACTCTCTCGCCATCTTTATCGATGGCAATGTCTACTGGTGTGGAAAATACATCTGGGTATTCTCCAATAAGGGAATGTGCTTTTGCAACCACTTCTTCTTCCCTTTTAATGCCCAAGGGGAATTTGATTCGAGCCTGAGCCCGCATAAAGACATTGCCGATTACTCCTGTGAGTAAAACATGGTCTGCTCGGCCATTTTGAATAAGTAATTTGATTGCCTCTAATCTGTCTGGAACCTTGGAGCCTCCTAAAACAATAACGTGTGGGGCCTTTGCTACGGTCATAATCTCGTCAAGATTTCTAACTTCTCGTTCAACTATTCGTCCGGCACATGCAGGCAACACTTGGGGAAAACCTACTATAGATGGATGAGATCTGTGCGCGCTGGGAAATGAATCTAAAACACATAGATCAAAGAGTTTGGATAGTCTGCTGACCATAATTGTTTTTGATGCAGCTTCAGGAGAAAATTCATAATTTTCTTCGGCACACAAACGTAAATTATCTAAAAGGAGGACTTCGCCATTTTGCAGATTTTTTATTTCATTTTGGGCAGCTTGGCCAATCACATCTTCAACATATTTTACTTTTTTATTCAATAATTTTTCTAAAACTTCAGCATGTTTGTCCATCCCTGTATAGTCTTTGTTTCCCACTCTTCCCTGATGAGATGCAACCACAACTTTGGCTTCTTCTAATGCTTTGATAGTTTCAATTGCTTCTTCAATTCTTTTTGTACCAGTAATTTCCATGGTTTCAGGATCAATCGGGCAATTCATGTCAACTCTCAAAAAAACGGTCTTGTCCTTTAGGTCAAAATCATCTAACGTGAGGACCTTCACGACCCTTCTATTATCCACTTGGTTAAAATCTTTGAGCCGATCAGAATCTGATAATATCAAATCGAAAAAACAATCAAAAATTTCTTCTAGGAAAAATTAAAAATGATGCTAAAGGGGTACAACTGCTTGCAAAACTGGATTTTTCATTTAAGGTCTAGGTCTTTTGTTCTTTTAGTTATTGCATTTTTGATTGTACTGTCTTTGGTTTATTTTGAAATTACTGAAGAATTTGATCAAACCGTAATATCTTTTGTTTCAGAAAATACTGGGGATCCAATACTGGATACAATCATGCAATACATCACAGAAAGTGGAGATACCTTTTACATGCATGCTGGGTTTTGGCGTGGTTGCACTCCTAATACCAAGAACTCGAAGAGTGGGAATCACATTGATGATTTTGATTGTTCTTTCTACCCTTCTTACAGGTTACATAAAGTGTGGAGTCGACAGAAACAGACCTGATTTGGATTATGAAGGTGTTTCTTTTCCAGTGGAGATAAGTAAAGATACGTTTGCATTATTTTGTGAAGGTGGATTTAATGCTTCATTTCCATCCGGCCATGCTGCAAGGTCCATGGTGTTTGGAATAGTCTTAGGCTTTGTATTGTCTGAAAGATTCCCACGTGGATGCTATTTTCTTTTCGCATATCCTATACTTGTTTCAATAAGCAGAGTCTATGTTTTGCAACACTATCCTATGGATGTGATTGGTGGAGCAATTTTGGGAGTTATGTTGACAGGAGTTCTTGCACAAAGAACAAAACTCTATAAATTTTTTGATAAATCAAAAACCTAGTTCTTCAAGGACTTGGTTGCTGATCAAAACTATTGCATAATGATCAGAATCATGATGATATGGCAAGTTTGGTTTCCTTTGGCATTAAAACTTTGAATCCTTCTTTCCTATTCCCAAACCCAAGATTTACCATATCGTCTACGGCATCTGAAGCATCTTTTTCGTCTTTTAGATCATATGTTTTAAAAATTGGTAAATCTTTGGGATGAAAGTCCATGCAAATACGTCCAATCATTTACTAATATTTTTTATAATTTTGTTTTTTGCGATCGAATTGTGGTTAACCCCCGTTTGAAACTATGTTACATGTTTTACTCTATCGATGTGTGTGCTAATTTCCTTTTTTACAATAAAATTTTCTTTTTACATGCTTGGATTCAAAACTCCAAGGCCTTGCGATTTTGAAAGTTTCGCTAGACCAGAGCAATGATTATTGCTGCTACGGCAACCACTATTCCAACAAAAACTAGGCTGCGTTTTTTGGAGTGTTCTACTAATTCGTGTGCCATATAGTATATTATCACTTTTTTTATTTAAATACGAGGTAGAAATTTTTACAGTTTTATGATATATTTTAAAAAATTGTCAATAA
>JARRMG010000042.1:853-7863 GCA_037386265.1 Nitrosopumilaceae archaeon | reverse complement strand
TGGCAATTTATTCATATTTTATTAATGTAAATAACTAAAGAGACCTCTTATCTTAAAAAGTCTCTTAAGGCAGATTATAGTTACTGATAAAATGCAAAAATGTCCGTTATGCCATACAGAATACAACGATGTTGCAAAAGTTTGTCCACTAAGGCATTGCTCAAATTGTGGATCTTTGAAGTTACATACACACAAAAAAAGAAATTTTCAAAGTTCTAGGGCAAAAGTAAATTTTGGTTTTCTTTTGCCAGCCTTGGGTTTTTTTGTCTTGGTTTATGGATATCTATTTTTTCAAGGAGAATTAATTCCGTTTCTTAGTATTGTTGCAATTTACACGGTATTTTTCATTGCTGTATTGTTCAAAACTACGGCCAAAAATATCCATTGTCAAGAGTGCAATGCCAAAAACTTTCCTTTTGTTCAAGATGTGAGTCTTAATCCTATAAAGAAAGATACAACAATTGACGAAGATGACCTGACGAAAAAAATTGCTAAAACGGTTCTGGAAGGATTATCACAAGAACAAAAAAGACACAACAAAAAAGATATAATGATTAGAATTGGAGGTGCAATTTCATTAATCACAATTGCCACTATTGGAACATTCTTTGTAAACCCAGACGATGTTTTACTTGGAGAAATTATTGAAATGATAAAGTCATTTCAATAAATTAAGAATCATTTATCTGAATAATTTGTCCATTCTCTAATGTAAATAACAAAACTTTACCATTTACCTCTACGGAAAATATTGAATCTTTGTAATCTACTACTACCAAATTTTCATCAACAGTGATTGATATGGATGTTTCCTGGTCATTTTCAGAATTTTCCTCCATGATTAAGACAGATTGAGTGGTAGCATTTTCACCCGTTTCCTGATTATTTTGCTTTTTAGGAATTTCAATAGAGTTATTTCCTAAATTTTCTATGGTTTCTCTACTGGTGCTTATTTTTTCCAAATATGCATTTTGAGCTTCTTCGGCAGTTCCTCCGTTATTCAGAATTTGCTCTCTTACTATTTGAGCCTCATAAAACAAGTTTTTTGTAAAATTCAAATGTTCAATAACAACATCCCTTACGTTTTCATCCAAACTATTGACATAGTTTTCATATTCTGGACCAGAAAAAACTCCAAAGCCAGGGCTGTATTCTTCAATTGCTTTTTCTCTCAATTCATTTTCAATTTTATATTGTTCTTCAAGAATTTGTTTTTCCAGAGCAATTTTTTCATGTATTTTATGTTCTTCAAGGAACTCTGCGTTTAATTTCTGATAATAATTAAAGAGCATAAAACCAATGGGGTCTTGGTCAAAATCTTTGGGACTTGCATCAAGATATTTCTTAGCCTCAGGAGTTGATAGTTTTGCAAAGGTTGAGGCTGATTGGGAAATTTCTCCTTTTACCTGATATTGAATGGTGTTAATCCCGGTACTTCCGCTATCTGTTGAGGCTGAAATTGTGACCATATAATTTCCAGGGAGTCTTTCATGTTTTCCAAGTTCTACTATGAACTCCCCTGATTGACTTGTATGTGTGGTTATTGACATTGACTCGGATTTTACATTTATCGATGCGTTTGGAACCGGCTTTGATGCATGATCAATTACCATGCCTGATACTATTGGCCTTTCTCCTGATACTATTGGTGAATTCTCTACGTTTGCTTGAATCTGCAAATCCCATAATTTTGCCTCTGAATTTGAGGCTAGGGGAATGACAAGGCCCCGACTAAATTTTGTGCGAGATCAGCTTATTGAAATGTATAAGAAAAATCTTGTAAAAATCAACCATTCTGTTTTAGAGCTTATTTGTGCAGCAAATTTGATTGCTAATGGTTACTCTGTTAATGTGGAAAAAGAAGTATCTGACATATTGGTATGTGACCTTTTTGCAAAGAAAGGAGATGGCGACACCATAATTGAAATCGAAACAGGTTTTACTCCTCCTGATCATGCTTTGGATACTATTGATTACTCTACGGCGAGAATAATGAGCAAAATTGCTCGCTATAGTAAGCATTGTGCAAAATTTTCTTTGGGAACTCCTGTTACGGGCATAATTCCAATTCCCAAAGTTTTTCTTGTTCCGCCAAAGTCTAGGAAAAAAGAAGAAATTGACAAGGTTAAGGTACTTTGTGATCGCTATTACAAAAATCCCCCCATTTCATATGATGATATTCTTAATGCGAGATTACACTCAATATACTTGATAAATGTCGATAAGAATTTCGCTAAAAGTTTAGATCCTCAGGGATATGTGGATCTTACTGAAAAATTGCTACACAGGAGCGAAGTTAGGTACTAGTCTCCAAAAAATTCAAATCCATCAACAATTCAATTAATTACAGATATGATTTGTGGCGCTTGTGAAACCAGGAAGCATTTTGAATGCATCGACTGTATAAACAATCATGAAACTCATTTGTGCAACTGTGATTGCCATGATGAAAACACTCCTCCTCATCCAATAGATAAACCTCATTGAGTTACAAAAACAATGAAATACAAAGAAATCTAATCAACAGCATGGTATTCGCTGTTATAATCCCTATTACTATAGTCGGAATTTTGGGTGTTGTTGGATATTTGGTTTATCGTTTTGTAATCTTTGATTACTTGAGCAACAAATCGGTAAATGATACTTTGAGGCGATATGATATTGATAAAAGCCAATTTGAAATTGTCAAAGAGTATTATGAACACAAGGGTGAAAAAGTCCCAGAACACGAGATAAATCGACTTACAAAGTTCTATAGGCAAAAAGAGCCAGAACAATTCCTTGCAATGTATGATTCAATTCGTGAAAAATCTAAAACCGAATAATTTTACGGAGCTATTGGGATTTGAATGAATGGTGTTCCTCCATTCCCTACAACAAGAGGTAGCTTGCCATCCCATTCTTGGGTTTTTAGCCACTCTAGATAATTTGGGTTCTGTGCCAAAGCTTCATTGATAATTTTTATTGCCTCTGCTTCTCCGTTGGCTTCTGCAATGTTTGCTTTTGCAAGACCCACTGCCTGTGCCTCAAGTTGCCTTGCCTCCACTTCTATTCTCCTAAGATCATTTTCTGCTTTGAGGGCCTTTTGTTCTGCTTCTACCTTTGATTCAATTGCTTGTGCAAATAATGGCGAAAATTGAAAGTCAGTAATAGAAATAACGTCCGTATTAATATTGTATACACTTAGACGAGTGGTGATTTCTTGTTCAATGTCTGCTTTAACTAATGGTCGTTTTGTGATTAACTCTTCTGCGTTATATCTGGCGGTAACCTGTTTTACAACTTCTTCTACTGCTGGCTGGATTACTCTACTTTCGTAGTCTAATCCCACTTCTTTGTATAAGGTGTTTATAGAATTTGGTGATGGTCTATAGTTTACTGTAACTTCTGTGGATACTGTCTGAAGGTCTCTTGATGCAGATGATGTATCTTTAACAAATTTCAAAGTTCTTACTTCCATGTTGACTACAGAATCTTGAAAAGGTACCACAAAATGAAGTCCCTCCTCAAGAGGAGGCGCGATTATATCTACCGCATTCCAATGGAGAAGAACTCCTCTATATCCAGCATCTACTATTTGAACTGAAGCTGAAACTACTACTCCAATAATGATAAGAATTATTGCACCAATAACTAGGGCCTTTGCCTTTCCAAAATTTACTTGGATGTTTGGTTGTTGATATTTGGACACTGTTTATTTTCCTCTTTGACTATAATTATACCATGTTATTAAGAATAAAATTTCTTAAATCCTTTTTCAGTTGGAATCAACTCAATTTTTGACCCAAATATGCCCTGTTTATTTTGAACTTTCATTAATCCTTGATTTTCTAAACTCTGTAATGTTTCATCTAATTTCTCGGTGTCTATCTCAAGATTTCTTTGAATGGAATTAAAATTTTTTACTCCTCGATTTAATTCACCTAAAACCAGCATGTCTAATGACTGTGGTTTCATCTCTCTTGGAATATCTTCAGAATGTGTTTTTTGGGGCGTGGGTCCTGTAGATTCATTTGTTGGTTGAAATGATTGTTGACTAATTTGTTCAGCATCTTCATACTTCTTCTTTTTCCATTTTTGGACTAATCTGGGAATAATTCTCGATAATGGGATAATTAGAAAAAATACCAGGTAAATCCATGCAAAGCCATCTTGCGCCATGAAATCAATTAGAAAGTTTCCTATTTCATTATTGTCCTTTCTGAAATGATATTTAGGCACGATGGTGAAAGGATTTTTTATTTTTATTTTTGCCCTTATTTTATACCAACTTCATATTTTAACTATTGCTAATTTTTTTAGATCATTCCTGTGATCGTTTCAAACATGAAGATTCATAAAGCAAAAAAACCTTTTATCGACAAATTATGTCGACATCGATGGATAATTTTGGAACATTAGAATACGTTCTTGACAAATATTCAAAAACATGGAGCTGGAAATTAACTGGTCAACGGGCCGTAGGCATGATTTCCAAACTTGTGCCTGAGGCTTGGTATGGGGAAAATATTGATGAAGTTATTGTTCCTGATAGTACTGAAAGTGTCAAACAACTCAAAGCTATGATGGACAGGTATCCTCTTGAGATTTTATCAAAATCAGCATGGCAAAGAAAAGTGATCAAAACTTTTGCTCCAAAACCAACACTTCCTCCAATTAAACATAAACTAAACCGAGCAAAACCCAACGATCAGTTCAGAGGAAAACTACTCAATTTTCAAAAAGAAGGACTGGATTTTCTATTAAAATCATCAGGTAACGCATTACTTGCAGACGAGATGGGTCTTGGAAAAACCGTCCAAACTTTATCCTATGTTGCCACTGAGAAACAAACATTTCCTGTATTGGTTGTTGCACCTCTAGTTACCTTACAAAACTGGAATCGTGAGATTTCTAAATTTGTAAAGAAGAAAAGTCGAAATGGAAGGATAATTGAATCTGAATCTCCATCCACCACTATAATCAGAACTGGAAAACTAGAAGAATTGCCAAAAACAGACTTTTACATAATAAACTATGAATTACTATACAAGCGATTACCTGATTTATCAAAACTAAATATCAAAACAATTGTCTGCGATGAGGTACACAACCTTCGCTCAAAAACAACTCAAAAATACAAGGCTGTAAAAAAATTGGCTGGACAATCATCTATTACCTATAGAATCGGATTGTCAGGAACTCCAATTTACAATAGAGGCTCTGAGATTTGGCCAATCGTTGATATTTTAAAACCAGGATTGCTTGGAAGCTTTAAAGAATTTTGTGAATATTTTTGCTATGTTAATGAAAAAGGCAAGGCAATTGTTTTAGAAAACAAAAGGGCCTCTTTGAGAAATGAATTACAAAAACATGTAATGCTGAGACGTAAAAAATCTGATGTACTTAAAGAGCTAAAGGATAAAGTTCGCTACAAAGAAGTAATTGATGCTGATACTGAATATTATCTGGAAGAGCTAGACAAAATATGGACAAGATTAGAGGAAGAGCAAAAGGATGCAGAAACTGAGTTCAAAAAATCAGCATCATACCAAAGGGCCATTCAAAGTGAAAGACAGGTGGCAGGCATTGCAAAATTACCTCATGTTATCAATTTTGTGAAAAACATTATGGAAATTGAGGAAAGCGTGGTTGTATTTTGTCATCACAAAGTTATTCATAAATTACTACATGAAAAACTAGAGGAATTCTCTCCTGTCTCAATTATCGGTGGGCAGTCTGATTCCCTGCGCCAAGACCAAATTGACAAGTTCCAAAAAGGTGAATCAAAATTAATGATTGCAGGTCTCAGAGCCGGGAACGTCGGTATTAATTTAACTCGTGCAAAATATGTAATATTTGCTGAATTAGATTGGAGTCCGGCAATTCACAGACAGGCAGAAGACAGACTCCACAGGATTGGACAAAAAAATACTGTATTTGCTTATTATTTGATTGGAAATGGCACACTAGATGATCATGTTGCAAATATTTTGGTTGATAAGAGCTATGAGATTGACTCGATACTAGACGAAAAATCCGATTCTTATGAAAATAAAGACAAGGCAAAATTAATTCTGGCACAAATCCATGATAAAATCAGCTCAAAATAGCTAAATTTCTAATCTGTCTTTAATTTTCAAAAGATTTGAGATGATCCTTTCTTTTTTATTATCTGGGATTTCTGTTAGTCCTTTAATTTCTTTAATTGTTTGATCAATAATTGAAAAAATTTCCATTTGCGGGTTTTTCATTTCTGGCTGGTTTTGGAACCCTTCTGATTGGGCTTTCTCGATTAGCTCAATTCCTTCAGGTAAAATCTCATAAAATTTTTCTAGCTTTGTTTCATTTCTAAGAGGTGCCATTAACACTATGTGTTTTTTTCTTAATTCCTCAATTTCTTCTTTGATCTTTTCCTGCGGGACAAGTAAAAATGATGAAATAGTTTCAATATTTTGGGATTTTATCTCTAACACTCGGAGAATTCTCACCCATAAAGGAATTTTTGTATCCCAAAGAATATGTTTTGCAGATTTCGTAATAGAAAAGGACCTGTCTTCATTTATCTCTATCAGGTTCTTCTCTTTTAGGGATCCCAATTGATCAAGAATTCTCCCAACCCCTAAATTTTTCAAATCCGAATTTTCAATGTCTTTTTCATTAAACCTTCCATTATTACTAATTCCCAAAAATAAAATTTTCAAATCCACCATTGTTAGTTTTGTCATGTTTTTTCTAAATCCGATATGGTTATCTTTCTTTCCACTTGCAAATTATATGTGGATATCACTGACTGTAAACGTGGTAAAATATCAAATCCCTAGAATCCCTTATGGCTATGACGATTTAGAACCATTCATTGACAAACAAACTATGATGATTCACCATCAAAAACATCATCAATCATATGCTGATGGACTTAACAAAATACTTGAAAAAATTGGTGGTTCGTCTCATCCTCAATACATAACTTCAATTCTCTCGGATTTACAATCCATTCCTGAAAAGCACAGAGAAGACATTGTTTTTTT
>JARRMG010000042.1:0-771 GCA_037386265.1 Nitrosopumilaceae archaeon | reverse complement strand
TTTCCATTGAAGGGAGCGGTTGGTGTTGGCTAGTTTTTAACAGAACCTTCAACAGGATTGAAATAATGACAACTAAAAACCAGGACAGCCCATGGATTTTTAACAAAACACCACTATTTGGTTTAGATTTATGGGAGCATGCTTATTATCTAAAATATGAACATAGAAAAATCGATTACATCAAATCTTGGTGGAATGTAGTGAATTGGGATTATGTGGGAAACAGATTTTCAGAACTCTCCGTATAAATTATCTGATTTGGGATCTTTTCTTATACTAAACAAGTGTTTGTTTTCTTGGAAAAATTAAAACAAATTTACATTCAAATCACCATTTATTTTATGTGTCTTGATGAAAATAGTACATTATGAGCAGTATCTATGCGTTAAAAAAAGAAGGACTAACCGAAGCAAAAACCCAAAAAGCATTGAGAATACTTTTGGTGGACCGGAAAAATGAATTCAGAGAACTATCCAACATGATTTTACCAAAAACAACATTGGAGCCCATTAAAAATTGGGATCAATTTGTTTTAAATTTCTGTTTGGATGTAAATGAAGCATTCAAGACTTGGTCAGGTAACATGGCATTGAATCCCAATTCTCCACAGAAAGCACTGACTATTCTAAGACAGCTCTCAAGAAATAAAACTAGTATGGTTCAGTTATCTCATTTGATGAATATTTCATATGATCTAGCTGAAGAGTTTAAAGAAATCTACAAGAGGTTGTAGATTTTTATTTTTTTAAAGAAAAAATCCGGTTGCACTGC
>JARRMG010000041.1:0-5346 GCA_037386265.1 Nitrosopumilaceae archaeon | reverse complement strand
AGTAAATTTAAGAAAAATATGATTTTACTTCAAAAGATTATTTTTGCTATTTTGGTCTCAATTAGCATAGTTGGAATTATTGGGATTCCAATGGGAGATCCTCAATTTTTCTTAAATGCAATTCTACTAGAATCTTCTTTCATTGCACTTGCTGCAGTCTCGATTTGGAGATTGCAATACTCTGTAATACCAAACATTGTAATTGCAATAATTGTAATTGTAGGAAACACTGTATCTCCAAAGCATGTAGAAATAATGACAACCTTTGTTCCTGCTGAAAATGCTGTCGTGTTGATAGTTGGGGGATATGTCTTGCAAGGACTATTGTTAGGTACAAGTACAATTGCATTTAAAAAAATAAAGCAGATTGGAGTACGGATAAATTAATTTTAAAATTGATTTTGAAAATTCGGTTCTTTGTTGAGTTTTATTAGTAAAAGATATTCAATATCACGACTCTAATGTGGTTTTTGTTAACGATTCTTCATATATCAAATCTATTGATTCTATCATCATTCCTTGCTTTAATGTATCATCTATAGTTGCAATAAGATTTCCTGAAGATAAATCAACTACGCTGATTGTACCGGAATTTAACCCATCTAAATTCAAGAGATTGTTTTGAACAAACATGAATTTTCCATCTTCACTAAACAAAGTATGGTGTGCTCCCGGCATTGCAGGTAGTGTCCTTAAGAGTTCGGGTTGTTGTGGGTTTTCTAAGGAATATTCATTTACAACTCCAGGTACTGCAAAGCTGACAAACAGATTTCCCTTGGGACCAATATTCAAGTCAAGTGGCCATGAATGTTCACGCTTTGCTCCATCATCAACCAGTTTTGGGGTAAAGGATTCAGTCTTCTCATCCCACACAAGTACCCAAATGGTTCCATCAAGCATTCCTGAGACATATGCCAAGTGCTGCTCAGGATGAAATAGGACCTCCACTGGAGCGCTAGGGTTTTCAGAACTTTTAGCCAGTTCTAGAGTGGACAGCACCTTACCGGTACTAAATTCAATTATTGTGATGCTACTTTGCGGATCATCAAGTGCAGGTGAAACTGTTTGAGTAACAATCATCCTATCTATGGTTTCATCAGCTGAAATACCATGAGGATGTTTTGTAAAGGCCTCTGGACTTTCATCCTGGCTTGCATAGATTTCATCTATTAGTTGGTCGGTTTTTGCATCAAATACCAAAATGTTATCAGACCCCATACAAGTAAGATAGAATTTTTCTCCATCCTTGCTAAAAATCATATCTTCTCCTACCACACAAGAACCAGTATCAATTGGGGAAACATCAAAAATTGTATTATCATGCAAGTTTACTTTATACAATCGTTCTCCCATCAAAGCTGTGTTGTAGATTTTTGACTTGTCCAAATTGTAAAATGGATGGTGCATTAGTACTCCTTCTCCAACTGGAACATCTTGCAAAATATCTCCAAAGGTTTCAGATTGCGGATTCAAATCAATTATTGCCAATCCATCCTTTTGTCTGGATTCATCGATAGTTCTATAATTGATTAGAGCTGTAATTTGATTGGAATCGACAGGAAATTCTTTTTGCGTAGTTCCCCAATTAGCTTCAGATAGTTTTTCTGCAGTACTAGATGTAACACAAGCAGCATCTCCAGAATAACGAATCATCAATGTCAAACCTGGATTGCAAATTACATCTTCAGAGCCTGACCCGTTAGACATTTGTTTTCTAGGAGAGTCAATTGATGCTGAATATGATAATGTGGGAGTAACTCCTATTGAGACCACAAGCATAATCAAAAGAAAAAGCGAAAATGAAGAAAAGTTTCCTCTAGCCAACGCGCTTCCAATAAATTTCAGATATTTAGGCATTGTTAATGAAAACATAGTTTTTTCAACTCTTGGCCACATAGAAGTAGTTTATTGGATCATGAGGAAGCTGGTTTACCTCAACGTTTGAGAATCCGGCATCTTTGAGCATTTCAACTGCTTTTTCCTTTCCCCACATTGCTCCCAAACCTCTTCCCTCAAGGGCCAAGGATACAGTCATGCAATGCAGGCACGAAACTGTGTATAGGAAGGGTGCCAATGGGTGTTCAAGATTATTTTCAAGTTTGGATGATCCTGCAATGTCTTGCATCAAAAATACTCCTCCAGGCTTTAATGAGCGTCTAATGTTTTCTAGAACCTTTTCAGGATTTGCCTGATCATGGATTGCATCAAATGCAGTAATTAGATCAAAGTGATCTTGGTGATCAAAGTTTGCTGCATCTTGCTGCTCAAATGAAGCATTTGCAATTCCAAGACTTTCTTTTTCTCTTTCTGCGTTGGATATACCTTCTTTGGAAAAATCATATCCAACAAACTGAGATGAGGGAAATGATTTTGCCATCAGATTAATTGCTTTGCCACTTCCACATCCAACATCAAGCACCTTAATTCCTTGTTGGAGTCTTTCAATTATTCCTGGAACTACTGGCAAAATACCATCAAGTAATTCTGCCAAAACGGTTTGGCTACTTTCTTCTGCCATCACATCATGGAATCTATGGTATTTTTCGTATGGAACTCCGCCTCCATTTTCAAAGCAGTGAATTATCTCATCTTCTACTTGAGCAAGAACTGGAATGAAGTGTGTAGTAGTTGCCATGTTAAAAGAACCATTACGGGTCAGAAAATTTGCCTTTTCTTTTGACAAAGAATACAAATTTGATTGAAAATTATAATCAATAATTTTTGCAGTCACTAGTGCACCAAGCCATTCTCTTACGTATCTTTCATTAAGATTAGAATTTGTTGCAATGTCTTCACTTGTCGAAGCTGGAAGTTTGGACATTGTATCGAAGAGCTTTGTTCGATGTCCTACTGAAATCATCAATGCCAATGCTGACTTGTTCATAATGTCTAGCATTTGGCCTTCAAAAGATTCAACAACTTGCAACAGGTTTTACCTCCAATTTTTTTGGTGTTGCATGGTATCCCAGAATCAAGTTTTTGAGGATCTGGGCATCCTTGCTTTGCTTATCAGGGATCGAATTAAAGGCCGACACCCAATCTGCTAATTTTTTATCAATTGTTGGATGTTTTTGCATATCTATGGTACCATGGTACCATAATATAAATATTGATATTTTTGGTACCATGGTACCATTGTTTAAATAGAGAGACAGTTAATCTAGGATATGGTAAAGGACCTTCACATCAGAAATATTGATGAGAAAGAACACTCTGAACTTTCTAAAATTGCCGATGAGATGGGAGTGTCTGTAAATTCTATTGTTAAAGATGCAATTGACAAGTGGTTGCTACAAAAATCAGATGTTCCAAAGAAGCATTTTTTGTTGATGTATGATGATGATAAGGCAGTAGTAGAGCTATTAAAATCCGTAGACAGAATTGCACAAGAGCAAGGATTGTGTAGAGTATTTTGTGCACCTCCAAATCACCCATCCAAAAAGGCTTTGACAAAGTTGGGTTGGATTGATGGTACTGTTGAGCCATACACTCTTGATAAAGACCCAATGAAATATGCAGAAAAATTGGGAAAAGAGCTAAGTAAAATCTCAAAAAAAGGGCCACTTTTTGGAATTGACTTTGTTTTAGCTGATATTGCATCTTCTTCTTTTGCAGATGCAATGAAAATTGAAAGAGATTATGACAAAGACCCATTCCCAGGACTAGTTTTTTGTCCATACAAAGCCCAAGATGTAATGTCATCTTCAATAGCTGAGACAATGGAATTGTTTTTGATGCATGATCCATTTTATATTCTCAAAGACAATGAATTATACAAATTCCACGTAACCAAAGAAAGCCCACATAAATTATTTCTAAATTAAAGTCATGTCTCCAAAAAAAGTAACAATCATAATAATACCTTCTTTGGCAATTATCATTGGTTTAATGTTCATTCCAACAAATGATTTTTTTGGAATTAATCCTCATAATTCAGAATCCCCTTCTCCTTTGATGATTTTGGAGAACAGTGAGGATGTCAGGATGGGGTTTAAAATTACTCCTGGAAGTTGCATTGAAACTCCTTCTGGTTTGACAGAATCTCAGTTTCAAGTAACAAATACGAACGAAGGGGATTTTGATGTAAATTTAGGAGTGTCATTTACCGATAATGAGAGTATTTTATTTGAAAAACAAGTCAAAGTAAGGATTTTGTCAGGGCAGACAATTACCCAAGTTCATTTGTCTGATGAGGTTTATGATAATCCAGTATGTGTAGTCAAGATAATTGATTGGTCAGAGGTTTAGGTATTATTCTAAAATTTGCTAGTAGAGAAATTATTCTTAATAGTATTAGAATCATTTCATAATCTTGTTTTAGTTATTTGGAATAATTTTAAAGAAAGTTCCAACGATTTAAAAGAAAATTAACTCTTCTTTGTTGACAATGACTAAATCAAGAACGTCTATGATGCTAATTGCATTATCTGTAACATTAATTGCATCTATCTCAATCGGTTTGCTTCAAGAAAGTGAAGCTACCAAAGGACAAGGAACCTATCTTCCAAAGACTGGTTCGGCAAACTCTCCTGTTTGCGGTGATAGATTATGCTCCGAGGTTGAAAAGACCGCTTCTATCCCAAAGTCTTCCCAAGCAACCTCTCAGAGCCATAGTTTATCACAAAAAATAGCTCAAACCACCTGCGATACTAGTGAAGGAACTGTCCGTACCTATTACATTGCAGCAGATGAAGTAGTTTGGGATTATGCACCTGCAGGCATCAACCAAATAAAAGGACATCAATTTAATGAAGATGAAAATGTCTTTGTTGAAAATACTTCAGATAGAATTGGGAGCAAATACATCAAAGCATTATATCAAGAGTACACTGATGATACTTTTTCAGAATTAAAACCACGAATATCAGAGTGGGAACATCTCGGAACCCTTGGGCCAATAATGCATGCAGAAGTGTGTGATACCATCAAGGTCGTATTCAAAAACAACTCAGTTGAACACAATTATTCTGTTCATCCTCACGGGGTATTTTACGAAAAAGACTCTGAAGGAGCAGAATACAATGATGGCTCCTCTGATAATACAAAGGCAGATGGTATTGTCGAACCAGGACAAACACATACCTACAGTTGGCCTGTTCCACCTCGAGCGGGTCCTGGTCCAAATGATCCTAGCTCAATAATTTGGATGTATCACTCACATGTTGACTCCCCAGCAGATACAAACTCTGGCCTTGTTGGCCCAATGGTTGTAACTGCTAAAGGCATGGCAGATGAAAATGGCAGGCCTTTGGATGTTGACAGAGAGTTCGTAAGCTTGTTTACAGTAAATGATGAAAACTCTAGCAATTACCTATGTGACAACCTAGAGGAATTTTCTGATGAGAC
>JARRMG010000040.1:0-7164 GCA_037386265.1 Nitrosopumilaceae archaeon | reverse complement strand
CATATTAAAAAAATGTATTTAGCAACTATTAGATGTTCTCAAAATTGAGAGGCCGTCTTTTTTATGGAACATACAGAAATAGGCACGGGGTTTTATGAAATACTGCATCTACCGTACTGTTGTAATATACCCGTTCAGCATGGGTCAAAATCTTACTTTTACTCATTACAATTACATCAACATTTTCCTTTTTAGCATATTCTATAATTGATTTAGATTCCAAATCACTTTTAACAATTTTTGATAAAAGTTCCAATCCAAATGTTTTTGCTTCTTTTTTAGCAATATCATGAAATTTTTGTGCATTTTCTTTTTCTTGTTTAATCTGTTGTTCATGCTCGTAATATATAATGAAAACGTACATTGAGATCTCAAAAATGTCAAGTAATTGGTTTTGATTAGAGTAAAGAAAAATCCCAACGTAATTGTAAATAATACAATAATGTTGCAGAATATAATTTTTGAAAACAATGGATAAGTTGAGCTTTTCTTTAATTTTTCTGATGTATAGAATATTTAATTAATAAAAATTTGAAATAATCATGGCTGCAAGAAAAAGTCCAAGCAGAAAAAAACCGGCAAAAAGAATACGAAAAGCTGCCAAGAAAGCTACTAGAACAGCAAGGAAAACTGTAAGAAAAGTAAAGAGAACGGCCACAAAAACAAAAAGAACTGCAAGAAAGGCAGCAAAAACAGTAACCAAGGCAAAGAAAAGAGCTGAAAAAGTAGCAAATAATCGAAAAAAAGACTTTGACAAAGCAAACACAAAGATCAAAAGTCTGAAAAAAGCACTTAGAACGGCTGAAAAATCTGCAAGAAAAAAGAAAACAAATTATCAAAAAGCGTTGAAAAGGGCAAAACAAACCCTTTAGCTATCCTTTTTTTATGCCTAAAATGTAGTAAGAATCAAGAAATCGAGGATTTTCATTATTAGTAAATCAAACTATAATTTAGATTCAAAGGATAACGAGAAATTGTCACTCACGGACATGACATCTAGAATTACTTAAATCTACAATATCAAAAAGTATAGTACTGGAAAATCGGGCGATCTTTGAGTGTGTGATTTTGTCACGTCTGGTTTTTTTCCAGTTAAAATTTATTCAATTATTCATAGAAAGGAATGTTTTCATTTGGCCCTTAATCATTGAAAAATGGAGAATATAATGAATTTATTAGAAGATAAAATCCACATCTGGATTGACAGTGCAAGATACGTAAAGGCCAAACCTGGAGTTTATGTACTATACGATAGAAACGAAGAGCCCATATACATAGGTGAAAGTGATAACTTACAAAAACAATTTTCAAGTTATCTGGATACAAATTTTGAAGATAATGAGTGTAAACAAAAAACTCATTCATATCAAAGAAAATTCACAGATAATCAAAAGGAAGAAAAAGAGGATCTTTTAAAGAAATTCAAAGAAGAAAAGGGATTAGTTCCTAAATGTAATTTAGAGTCAGCTTAAAAATATGCAAACAATATAACTCAGAAAAGATAAAAATTAATGATTCCTTACAGAATCTCGCCTCTGTCAGCCACAGCTGGTTTGAGTGCACAGAGGCGAACATGGTTTTTAACAAAATTCATAGTAACAGCAAATCAAAAGTTGCGGGTAATTTAGTGGCAAAATAGATCATCAATGAATTATTTATCGTTAGAAGATCAAATGTTTCTTTATTGATTTTTTAAATGAATGCTTTATCACAGTTGATAATCTAAAATTTGTTTAATAATCTTCTATTTCAAAATTCAAATATGAATAAACCGTTTTGTAATATTTTAGTCCCATACGATAATTCCCCTGTCCTACGTTAGGTAGTGTTTCAAATGCATTAGTACAAAATTCCAAAATTCCTGTTCTAATTGTAATGTAATTTGTCTAAATTAAGAAAAATATTGGTTGGGTTGGATGGTTCAAAAAATTCCTTTAGAGCATTAAAAACCGCCATGCAATTTGCAAAACCAACTGGTGCTTCAATTACTTGTATTTCAGTAATTCAAACATTCCCCACAGAAATGGGCAGGAAGAAAACCATGATTGGAAAGATGCAAAGTAAACACGTACAACATTTTACAGAAATCGCTAAGGCAATGTGTGCAAAAAAAGACGTGGGATTTTTCAATGTTTTGGAGTTTGGGGAAGAGGGAAGAAAAATAGTATCTTTTGCACAAAAAAATAATTTTGATCTTATTGTTATTGGGTCTAGAGGGAGGGGAGAAATGAAAGAGTTCTTTTTGGGAAGCACTTCAAATTATGTGGCTCATAAATCCAAGATCCCAGTCTTAATAATAAAATAATTCCCAAAAAAGAGCCCAATTTCAAAACAATCTTCCTGAAACTATTTTTTCAAAATCATTGGATTTTTAATTTTTTGAAAATAAGATGTTGTCAATTGGCATGATTTGGTTTTTTTGCTTTGGAATATGATTGTCGCAATAAAAGTGGTGATATGAAAGCGGTTATCAAAATAATAAACGCTAACGTAGAATAAATCCCATTATCAATAATTCCGCTAGAAAGCCCAACTCCAGCAGTTATGAATGCCACCTCACTTCTTCCAACCATTCCAAATCCTACTTTGAATCCTTTACTTTTGCTCTTTAGTAAAAATGACGAAGGCACTCCTGCTCCAATTATCTTAGTGGTTACTGCACATGCTAATAATGCAATGAACAATAACCCGTTAATATTCCAAATTTGGTTCAAATCTATTTGAGCCCCGATAATTGTAAAAAATAATGGGGCTGCTACAAATTTTAATGATTTGATATATTCTAGAACGTGTTTATTGATATGTGAGCCTGCTAATCCCATTCCTGCAGCAAATGAACCTACTATGGGGTTTAGGCCCAATAAGGCAGCAATTGTAGAGAAACCAAATGCAGACCCAATTACAGTGACATCTGTTGTTGCTTCAGATCCTCGGATTTTTCCAATGTGAAGAATTTTTGGTAAAAAGAAAACGGCAGTAATTACTAACAACATCCAAAATACCAATGCTTCAACCGTAGGTAAGACAATGTCGGTGATGTTAAGAGAGGAGTGTGTCAATACCATAGTGGTGACAGCAGAAAGAAGTGCAAGGCCCAAAATATCGTCCAAAACAGCAGTATTTACAAGTAATTTGGATTCTTCTGTTTTTTCTTTTCCCAAATCCTCTAGAACTGTCACAGATATCGCAACACTTGTAGCACCAAAGGTGGCTGCAATGATAGAAGCAGTTATCCAGTCCAGTCCAAAAAACACAGAGACATAGTATGCTACTGATACGGAAAGCAAAAATTCAACACCACTTACTACTGCGGCTTTTAATCCAACTTTCCTAAGGTCTTTGGTAGTAAAATGAAGTCCGGCAGAAAACAAGATAATTATTGCTGCTATTTGAGAAAATGCTTCAAGTAAAACATTCAATTCAATTAAAGGATGTTCATATAAAATTATCTGGCCACCTAAAGCGTATGGTCCAAGTATAATTCCTGCTATTACATAACCAATAATCTTAGGCATTCTAAATCTAGAGCAACCCATACCCAGTAACCTGCCCACAGAAACAAGAATAATTACTGAGATTACAGTACGAATTACCTCAGTTTCTAGGTACATATTGATTATTTCAGTAGAAAGATAAAATTAAAGGCATCCACTGAAATTCATTTTATGAAATAGTGACTAGAATATTTTTCAATAAAGGGTGTCCTTTATTACTCAAAGATTAAGCATTCAACCTTGCTTTTTTCATCAGAGAAACTCTTCTTTTTAATTTTGTTCCACGAGGTTTGGTCCTCAACAAATATCCACAACATGGGCACCACAAACCTTCCCATTTAATGTAAATTTCACATCTATGACAACGTTTCTGGCCTTGTTCATACCGACCCCCTTCTCTAGTGTTATCTGTAGCCCTGTATTTTTTACAAGCACCAGTACAATACATTATTTCATATTATAAAATAGCTTGTAGAATAAATTTTTGATGGCAACATTCAAAATTTTACAAACTAAGATCTGGCACATATCCTTGTTAACTAGCATGACAAACCAAAAGCATATCAATAAAATTCAGATCCACCTTCAATTTTCAATTCTTATGATTTAATTTCCCACCAACAATTAATTGTAGTTAATTGTAGTCATAGTATTAACAGCATATCTACATTTTATATGAATATCGTATTTCCATAAACCCTTATAAATATCCTAAAAATGATTTTATTCGTGCAAAAATGTCGAAATTGTAAGGAAGAATTTGTACTTGCGATGTCAAGTTTTTGCTCTAATGAGTGTGCAAGCAACCATTCAAGAAAATTATTTTTGCATTGAAAAACAAGGATGAAAAAACCAATTGAATTGTTCGCCAAAAAAATTTAAAATTAGTTTTTAACAGGGGCCAATTGAGAAAAAGCATAATTGAAATTTTCATATCAACTTTTAATCGGAATCGCTATAATTCCATTCATCATTATGGGCATAGCAATATACGTGATGGAAACAACTTATACAAATATTGAGCAAAAAGAGATTAACGAAACTCAAAATTTAATCAAGATTCAAAAACAAAAAATAATATCGGATTTTGATTATCTTTTCGAAGCAGTGGAAGCATATCCAGCATTATCTGACTGGAAAAATCTTTCAAGCATAAACAAAATAGTTGAAGAGGAAGGCGGAATTCCAAAAACAGAGGAAAAGTCAATGAGAGAGGCGGCACGATTTCTAATCTCAGATTTTGGTTTTCAGTCATTCGGAATAACTTTGAATGATGGAAGAATGTACTTTTTAGAACCATTTGAGCATCAATCAAATCTTTCAAAAATGAATTTTTCAGATAGAGAGTGGTTTCAAGGAGTGCAAAAAACCCAATCAACTTATTTGTCAGATGTATTCGTTTCGGCAGCTTCAGATTATCCAATCGTTGTCATTTCTACTCCTGTTTATTCTGAAGATGGCAAACTAATTGGAATGTGGGGAGGAAGTTTAGATTTAGAATATTTAACTGGATTTTTTGAGGAGGTAAAAAAAGAAAATTCATCAATTTTTCTATTAGATGATAAAGGAACCATAATAGTTCATTCCAATCATCCTTCAAATTCCCCTCAAGACGAATTAGATGTGGTTGAAACCATAGAAAAAAGTCAAAACAAACCATATCTTCACAATAACGGATATCATATTTTTGTTGAAAGAGTTGATATCGGTAATAAAAATTGGAATATGATCACAGTAATTTCAGATCAAGATTTGCTGCCACACACATTATCACAGCTAAAGGGTAATTATCTTTTGATTACAATTATGACAGTATTTATCATAGGAGCAGAATTCCTTCTCTTTTATTTCTTAAAGAAAAATATTCAATTGAATCTCAGCGTTAGTGAAAATCGAAGACTGCTCATAAAACAAGAAAGATTAGCAGCCATAGGAGAATTGGCAAGCAGAGTAGCTCACGATATTCGAAATCCATTATCCAATATTCGTATGGCATTAGAGTTAATCAAGAACCAGTCCCCTGAAGCAAAAATTTCCGACCCAGAAGTAAATGAAAAATTCAAAATTACTTTTGAAAATATGGAAAGAATATCACATCAAGTAAATAATGTTCTAGATTATGTTAGAAACAGAAAGTTAGACCACAGTCTATTATCGCTTTACTCTTGTTTGGAAAATACAATTCAATCACTTAACATTCCAGACAACATCAAGATCAAATACGATAAAACAGAAATTAAAGTAGTTGCAGACTCAATACAGCTTCAAATTGTTTGTAATAATATTTTAACCAACGCAATTCAAGCAATAGGAACAAATCATGGTGAGATAAATATCCGATTTTCCGAAGATTCCCAATATGTCAAAATGGAAATCGAGAATTCAGGACCAAGTATTCCAGACGACATCATGCCCCATATTTTTGAGTCTTTGATAACAACAAAAGAAATAGGAACAGGATTAGGTTTGGCAAGCTGTAAAAGAATTATCGAGAATCATGGGGGGAAAATAAGTGTAAAAAATAACCCCACCACATTTACAATCTTACTTCCAAAATCTTGAAAAAATTCAATAAAAATTAAATTTCAAAAGAAAAATTGAGAAATAATATTTTAATAATCAGGTTCCATTAAACCGGACTTGAAAAGAGAACTTTGTTTAAAATATTTGCTATTAACAATTACCTGAACTGAGAATTGACCTTTATCAAGTACAAAAGTTACTTTATCAAAAACACACCTATATTGTGAAACCCTTTTGTTGTTAGTCAATACCTTACCAGATTCCAAGATCATTCCATCCAATAACAAATTTTCAATTTTCCTATAAGCAGGAGACTTCAACACTCCCGAAACATTTAGAATTTCTGGAACAGTTAACGGATCATTCATTATAGAAATCAAAATTTTTCTAGATTCCTCATCACCAAAATAATTAAAAATCAATTCGGCAAGAAGTTTAGAAATTACCTTAATCAAAAAATTATTTTCAACTCGAGTTATTTCAATTATTTTTTTCAAACATTGTTCTTCAATTTCTTTAGGATCAAATTCAGAATGCTGTTTTAATATACTATGAAATTTTTCAAAATGCTCAATTGATAATTTTATAGACATCCCATGCTGGAAAAAAAGATCTCTTTCAACCCTTGATAGAATTTCTTTATCTAGTCCTTCTTTTAATTTACAAGACAAATCACGAGATAATAGAAGATCTATACCACCCATGCCCATTATTGAAATTAAACTTATTAAAAATTGCCCAATTTTTAGAATTTTAGAACCCTCCAAGCATGTTTTAATTTGATTAAAAGAAATTCTATAAGTAACTCATAAAATGTGATCAGGTATTGAGCCAAGAACAAAGTCAAAATGGAGTTCTATCTGTTTGGTTAATTTCTTTAGGAGTTATTCTGGCATTAATCGCAGGACTGTATTTTATCAACGTCAACATAGGAATTGAAGATTTTTCAAATATTGTTTCATTGCCCATTTACACAATTATTCCCGGAACACTAGTTGTCTTGTCAATTTGGGCAGTAATTAAATCAGACACAATAAAAAAACTCCCTAAAAATTCCCTCATATTTCTTACAATCGCCTTTTCATGTTGGTTTATTGCAGAACAAACATGGAATCTTTATGAACATGTTTTAGAAATTGATCCCTAT
>JARRMG010000039.1:0-8188 GCA_037386265.1 Nitrosopumilaceae archaeon | reverse complement strand
TTGCATATCAGTAACTAATTTTGCAAATTCCTCATCACTGGCATCGGTAATGATATAGAAAACAGAACTGGAGTTAAAAATTCCTTTGTGCATTGGAATAGTTGCAGGTACATTAGATTTTGATAATGAAAAAGAGGGTTCTATTTTTTCATATTCAATTTGTTGTATTGTGATTTCAGTTGGTTGTCCCCTTATCCACCCATCCACACTAACCGTTGCGGTAAATTCCGAATTAGGAGAATGAAGTGCTAAAGCAGCTCCCGTAAATTCAAAAGAATCAGCGTTTCTACCCTTGTCTATTAATGATAAAGCGTAAATCTTATCTCCGTCTATAGTCCAGATCGGTTGACCTTTGACATCATTTTCAGTAATTTCATGGAGAACAAATATCTGTACAGGTGAACTTGCGGTAAAAGTTAGAGATCCATCATAAATGGTACCCTCACTTGGAGACAGAATTAATGCTAATTGATGTCCCTCATGACCTTGACCAGGGTCTGGTACAGATGTTATGGTTTGTGTAAAATGAATTTTTTTCCTTGAATTTGCATCAACAAATTGATCAGATATCGACGAAATAGCAAGGATTCCGGCAACAAAAATTACTAAAACAGTGATAATTAGATATTTTTTCAATGAAACTCTCTGATTTTGTTCCCTTAAATTATTTTAGTTGATTTTAGAAAGCTCAAATTCATCATGTAATGCCTGAACAGCGGTTTTTGCGTCAGAATTTTTTACGACAAAAGCAAGATTAAGTTCTGATGAACCTTGGGTAATCATTGATACATTTACTCGGTTTCTTTCCATTGCTCCAAATACCTTTGAAGCAACACCAACTGTTCCTCGCATTCCTGAACCAATAAGAGCAATGATTGCCATGTCTGTTGTGATTTCAAGTTTCTTGATTATTTTTCCCAAAAGCTCCATCTCTAGTTTATTTACTGCCTTATCAAGATCTGTATTTTTTACTACAATTGTAATACTAGATTCAGAAGGATTTTGGGAAATCATCATTACATTAATTCCTGCATTGGCTAAGGTTGCAAAAATCTTAGCAGCAGTTCCGGGAGTTCCGATCATACTTCCCCCTCGAATATCTATTAGACCATTGTGAGAAACATTACTTACACATTTTACAGTATTTCTAGCAGATAAGGATGGAGATGAAGTTACTTGAGTTCCTTCATTTTCTACATTAAATGAAGAACCAATTATTGTGGCTGAATAATCAGAGCCACCTCTTCCAAAAGTTGTAACATGTCCATGTTGATCTGCACCCACAAAACCTCCAATTACAGGAATAGTTTTTTTCAAAAATGCAGAATCTAGAGTTTTAGAAACTCTCAGTCTGGTTGTATCCATAAGAGGTTTAGATTCGCCAAAATTGGAATCTGTAACAATGCCAACTTCTTTTCCGGTTAGTGCAATTGATTTTTTTCCTAGATCATTTATTGCTGCAGAAATTAATTTTATAGAAAGTCGTTCTCCAAATGAAAACAAGTAATCCATTGATCTAGGGGTTACTTCTCCTAATAGTACCATTCCATCAATTAGGGCTGTAAGTTCAGAAAAATATTCATCAAATGTTTCTAGTAATTTTTTTCTTATCTGAGTTTTTTTGATAGTTTCTTTTGCTAGCTTTTGATGTCTCTTAGTAATGTTCTTTGCTAACTGTTCTGCTTTTTTCCTATTTTCTTTTTTTATAGATTGAGATATTTCAATTAAATCATCAGTTGTATCACTTATGGCTGAGCAGACAATTACTAGTTGATTTTGTTTTGATAATGCATGGATATGTTTTGCAACATTTTGTATGTCTTTTGCTGAAGAAATTGAGGTTCCGCCATATTTCATTACAAGTTTCAATTCAAAATAACTGAATTATTTTATCTTTAAATGCTTTAACTTTCTACGCGTGGGGCCAAATAGAAGTGTATTCTACCAATATTTGCTACCTTAAATTCAATTCTTAGGGGTTTTGCACTTGAAAATTCACAGGTAATCAACCCTGCTGTACCACCTACGGCTTTAACAACTGGATTAAGATATTCTAGACTATATGTACCCGTACTATCTTCAGTTGAGGTAATTTCTTTAATGTCATCACTTTCGTTTTCAAGATCAATAACCACTTCGCCAGAGTCTCCTTTACCAGAAAAATCTGCTTTTGAATCAGCTGTATGGATGGTTAGGTAGTCTGAAACTACTTGAACGTCTCCAAGAATTTTATCAAACATTGAAGATGACAACGTAATTTTTGAGTTGTATGGAATCTTTGGTAGAGGTGTATCAGTTGCAGAACTTTCAATTAGACGCATTTTGTATTTTTTATTTTTTCCAACGGTTACAAGTAACATGTTTTGCTCAGAAATATTAATTTCAATACTATCTTTCTTATCTGCTCTTTTGATAAGTTTGGAGAATTCATCAATTCTAACACCAAATTTAATATCGCTATCACACTCATATTTTTCAAAAGCAGAGTTGGGCCACGAAATATCAATCAGAGCTACATGAGATGGATCCATTCCTCTAAATGTGATTCCTTCTGAGGTTGCAACGAAGGTTGCTTCTTCTACAAGTGTAGAAATTGCTGAGATGATAGCCTTGAGATCATCTGATCCACTTGTTTTTGCTCCAAAAGTCAAACTTATTTTCAGGGGCTTTAAGTTCCAGTTAAACGTTATGCGTAATTACGCCAAGTGTATTTACATTTTGTACATCTATAAAATTGGGTAGTTGGTTCATCAGCACTTCTTGTTTGTAACATCCACCAAACAGCTTCATCGTTTCCGCAACTTTCACATTCAATTTTGATTGTTGGTAAGATCAGATCCATCTTTTTTTAATTTGACCTCACATTTGGGGCAAAATTTCATTTAGTTTCACTTAATGGTAGAATTGAATAATTTTTTAAGTTCTTCTGAAGTTTTAATTGCAGATTCAGTGGCTGTTTTAATTTCTCCAATAGGTTTCCCGCTAGAGTTGATTCTCATCCAGCATTCATTAGTTAGGGGATGTTTTACGATGACTCCAGCAAAATCAATGCTAGATTTCTTCAATAGCTCATGTTGAATTATGTATAAAATTCCTATATCTGTGTCTTTAATGGATAGACTGAGTTCTTTTGCCTCGGAACTAACTACTTGTGCTTGCATGTATTCGGAAAAAGCACTTATTGTGGATATAAATCATTATGATTGTTAAGAATGAGTGAAAGTAAAATTTCAGAGATTTTGTTGGTTAATGGGAAAGATCAATACTCCTCTAGCGACACAATAGAAATCAACGTACAATTTTCAATAGAAGGTGGTATTCGTGATGCCTTCAATGAAGAGAATTGGACAAAGGCATACAACAATAATGATGTATCCTTCAAATTAAAGTACGGAATAAAACTGACTTCAGGTGGTTTTAGGAAAAAAGAGGTTGGAAAACCAATTGACACCTATAGAAAGGCCGCTATTTTTTGGACTAGGAATCCAAAATTAGTAAATCCAATGAAGGACAAAAGAGTATGGGTTCAAGTGGCCAAGAATTTTGAGCCATTTATTCGACTAACCGAAGAAGAAGTAAGACAGGAATTGTTTGACTTTAATGAAAAATTTCTCATCAAAGCATCCGATTTAGGAACAGGCAAGCACAAAATTAGTGCAGAGGTCTTTGCTTCATGGCAAAAACACGACTATACAGAATCTGATAATATCAAAAACAATTCCAAGGAATTAGAAATTACCATAAATTAGAGAAAATTCTAGTCTTTATTTTTCTTCCTTCCACCGAAGAATCCACCCTTTCTTTCCAAATCCTCTACATAATCATCCATCTCAAGTTTGAATTCTTCTTCATCGGCATATGCTCTTTCTGCATGTTCACTGATATCTAGTCCAGCATCTTCCACTTCCGGAGACACCCTCACACCTACTAAGAAGTCTAGGACTTTCATGATTATGAAAGTTCCTCCAAATCCCAATGCTGCTGCAACTCCAACTCCAATTGCTTGAATTCCTAATTGATCTAGGGTACCTGAAAAGAGTAAACCATCAGGACCTGCTGGGTTTACTGCAGAACTTGCAAAGATACCAATTGCTAGAGCACCAATAATACCTGCTGTACCGTGAACTGAACTTACATCTAGTGCATCATCTATCTTCAATTTCTCCTTAAAGATGACAATTGTAGAGTATGATGCAATTCCTATAGCTATTCCAATTACAAATGAATGTTCGACACTTACAAAACCAGATGCCGGTGTGATACCTGCTAAACCTGCAATGGCTCCGTTTACGGCAGCAACCACTGATGGCTTTCCTGTTCTCATCCAAGATAATCCTACCCAAATCAAAGCAGAAACTGATGAGGCCATGTGAGTTACAATTACGGTGTTTCCTGCAAGAGATCCTGATGCTAATGCACTTCCGGCGTTAAATCCGAACCAACCCAACCAAAGAAGTGAAGAACCTACTACAGCAAGTGGTATACTGTGTGGAATTTCAATTGCAGGACCAAAGAAACGTCTCCGTCCAAGTACTATTGCAGCAGCTAAGGCACCCATTCCTACACTGGTGTGAATTACAATACCTCCTGCGAAATCGACCACACCTAATTCTGCTAACCAGCCACCTCCCCATACCCAGTGAACTAATGGATAGTAGATCAGTATAGACCAAGAAGCTATGAATATGATAAATGAACTGAACTTCATTCTTTCTGCTATTGTTCCTGTAAGAAGTAATGGAGTAATGGCAGCGAACATTAACTGGAATTTTACGAATAAAACGCCTGGAATTGTCGGTGCGTAATCAAGGGCTTCATCCCAAGGCACACCTTTTAGGAATACCCAATCCATATTTCCCATTAATCCACCTGTTGTGTCAGGTCCAAATGATAAGCTAAATCCAAATACAAACCACATCACACTAAGTAATGCTAAACCAAAGAAAATTTGCATGAAAACAGATACTGCATTTTTCTTTCTTAATAAACCAGATTCAAACAAACCAAGTGCAGGAATCATTAAAAGTACTAGGCTTCCTGCTACGAGCATCCATGCGGTATCACCGGTATCTATTGGCAACATTGTTCTCAAGTTTGGGAAACTAAATAATAATAACGAAATTTGATTACTATTTGATTATCACTTGATTATCAAAATCTGAAACTATTATTTGTGAAAAATTTTGTAAATCCATCAGATGATAAAGATTCAAGCATTTCTTGGAAACAATGACGTAATGGAAATAAGTGAAGCATTAAAGGAGCTTGAAATTGGAGGTTTAACTGTAGGTAAGGTTAGAGGCCGAGGTAAGAGACCTCCTCCCGAAATCCATGCTTCCAAAGGAAGTGCAATATTTCAACCTCAATTCAGTCAAAAATATGTCATAGAATTAGTTATTCCAGAAAGCAAAGAAGACCAGGTAATTAACATCATTAAAGATAAAGCAACGATTGGAAAAATCTTTGTATCTCCAGTTCTACGAGCAGTAGACATTGCTAGTGGAGATGAAGGAGAATCTGTTATCTAAAATTCTCTGAAATTATTTCCATAAACAACTGTAGGATGTTTAAGTTGTTTTTCAAATGATGGGAGATAACCCATGATACAATGGTTTACAAAATCGCTAAATGATTTAATTCTGTGATCAGAGGCTAGAGTTTCATAGTTTTCATCATAAACTGTTTGAAGTCTAAGTAGAGTGTATTTTTGTAGGGGCACCAATCTACTTCTTTTAATTTTTGGTTTGGGTGGAAATTTTACTTCTTCTATTTCAAGGTCTTGGGTACTTTCAAGAGTATCAATTTCTAAAACTTCTTCCATTTCAGAAACAAAAATTTTTCCTACTTTATTGGATGTAAACCCAGAATTTTTTGAAATGAGATCAATTACCTTTCGAGCATCTTTTTCTGTTACTACCAGTTCAATTTTAGAAAGAGGGGTAGTCTTTAAACCAAGAGATGTGCCACCGACTTTAGATCCACTTTGTTTATCAAAAATTTGATTATCTTCTAAATTTCTTTTATCAATTATTGTATAACCCATAGAATTGAGTTTATCAGCAATTATTGTATAGCTCGATCTTTTGATGATTGCCTCAATTTTCTTCATGTTAATTTTCAAAAATTTGGTTATTTATTATACTATCTAATTATTAAGTTCGAAAATGTAATTTTTTAGGATTAGTGGAAAGTTTTTTAGAATTTTTATGGAAAATGTCAAGGGTTTGTTAGACCTTCAAAAATTATTTCTTTTTTGATTTTTTCTTGTCTTTTCTAGAATCTTTTCTATCAGTTTTTCGTTCTTTTCTGATATTGATTACTCCCTTGAGAATTATGGGGAGAGCTGCTGCAAATAACACAATTACAAACCATCCAGGGATTTCAGATACAGCTTCCTCAGGAGAAATATCAGTTCCTGAAGTGAAAATAACCTCAAACATTATGGTGGGAATAAACCATACACAAAGCCCTAAAATTAACCAATAGAGGCCCTTCATAATATTGTCATTTTTTTACTACTTTATAATTTGAGAATAAAGAATTAAGATATCAGTTTACAGATTCAGGTCTATACTTTTTTTGAAAATGCATTCGAATTTGGTATGTTACTAATCCGTATCCAGGGATTAGAACAATAAAGTAGAGTGCCTTAAGCCATCCATCAAGATGATCTAATTTTAAAACTAGATTGGTGCTAAGATAAATTAGCACTGCTGCAAAAACAAATGTCCAAACAAGAGACAATTTTTTAAAACCTAGTTATTCATCAGGGATAATTTGTTTAACTTTAGAAATAATCTCCATGTAATTTGCTCCTGGCTCAGAACTTAATAAAAGAAGATTTCCATCAGTTAGTAATAGACTGATCAATGTAACTTTGTCAAATTCTGTAATGTTTGTTTTTTCATTTCCAATTTTATGGGCCAGGTTTTGAATACTTGTCCATCTCTGAAAGGTATAGTGAACTGACATTTTTACTTCGTCTGGACTAAGTAATCTATCTAAATCATTTCTATTACTTTCCACAGCAAGATCTCCTCTGGAATTTAAGACTCCACTAAACCTTACATGGGGTTCAATTTCTAAGACTTTGTCACATAATTCTTTATGATTCAATTCTAATTTTCCTAAAAAAATATCCCTATTATGTGTATTATTTTTTTCTTTCCTGAGATTATTGAATATTAATAAAAATAATAATTATGATTTGTTTTCTTTATTCGGTTTAAAATTCAGATAAAAATACAAAATTTAGAGCAATTAGGGATATATGGAACTTTTTTTATGCCTTTGTATGGCAAAATACGATGGTCTCCTTGGTCAAGTAGTTCTTGAAGTAGAAGAGCCTGATAAAGAAGGTGGAATTACCGTTATTTTCAAAGATAACAGGTTTTTATTCATAAAGGCTGTAGATGGAAAAATTGAGACCGTATCGATTCCAGAATAGGTGAAAAATGTGGAAAAATTTGAACAAATCAAAATGCAAGAATTGGTAAAAGTTGAAGATCCGGACTCTGATGGAGGATTAACCTTGATATTTCAAGAAAACAAAAAACTGCAAATCAAAATTGTAGATGGAAAACTAGTATCAGAGTTTATTTAATTTCTCACATGTTTTTGATAAAAAGTAATTGCTAATTCTTGAGTTTCAGATTGAATAGATCCAGGCCTTTCCTTTCGGATTTTTTCTATTGCCTCTTTTGCTGAAAATTTTTTATATTTTACAAAATAACATGCCAAAATAGTCCCTGCTCTTCCCATTCCTGCGGCACAATGCACCATAACTGCTTGATTGTCATTAATATTTTCATGAATAAAATCAACCGCTAAATCTATTTTTTCCAAATCTGGAGCTGTAAGATCAGGTGTTGGAACATGCAAATATCCAATTTCATTTATCCATTCTTTGGGTAATGCATTTTCTGTCATAGTAACAATTGATTTTACTCCTTGTTTTAGTATCCAATCTAATTCATCAAAGCTGGTTGGCATACCAGAACCGGCAAGTTTTTCATCAATTAACCAAGAAAAATTTGTGGGACGTTTGGTAATTTTACCATGTACTTTTCTCCATACATTTCCGGGTTTGCTCATAGATATAGTTTGTAAATTCTATATTTTTAGGATTGCGAATGATACAGTCACCTTATATGCCAAATAAGGATAGTATAATGTTAAATGGGCAAGG
>JARRMG010000038.1:0-5405 GCA_037386265.1 Nitrosopumilaceae archaeon | reverse complement strand
CCTGCAGATGGAATGTTTTTCAATGAAACCGTCTATCGTGACTTGGATCTAAGCGAAAATGTCACAGATGGTGACCAAAGATTAGCAAATACTGATCTTGCTCTTGATGTAAATGGTGGAGATTCTGATATTGGCGATATGCTAAGTCATTTTGAAAATGGCACAGAAATGTATCGAGACACTGATTCGAGTGGAAACTATACCATTGGAGAACCAATCTACAAAGATGCTGACATGTCAGGTGATGTGTCTGTTGATGACATCAGATTGTTTGTAAAAGACGGTTCTGAAGCATTATCATGTTCTGACGAAGATCTGATAAATGGCGCAGGAGCAATTACAGACAAAGAAGCATTCAAAGTCAAAAATGGATCTCTTGAAAGATTTGATTCCTCTTCTCCCCAGAAAGGAAAAGGCAAGAGTACATTTGTTGATATGACTGGAATGTTCCAATGGAGTGGTGCAGTATGTGATGCAACAATTTTGGAAAATGCAACACTAAACAGTGCAGTTCCATATGATCAAATTTCAATTGAGGACTTTGATTTTGACATGGATGGTGCCATTGATGCGGGAGATTTGAACATGACATTGGGTGTATCTTTAGCAGATGCACAGATCATGATTGATAATGCAGAAAATGATGCCCAAATCGATGGAGGACAACCAAATCCATTTGGTAATCCAAACTTGACTGACAACGATTTAATCGATACCGACAAAGAATTTGCTGCATTTATGGAAAATGAATTTGGCGATGACTATAGTTGTAACGCGGTATATGACTTTTGGGTCTTTAACTTGGCTCAAATTGTCAATGTAGGCCTTGAAATCATCAATGATGGTGCAACAACTGTACAAATGCGATTCTACCCAGTAGCTACAACAGAATTCACACCACAATAATCACATCCTCTTTTTCTTTTTATTATGCTTAAAATCTGAATTTCACGCCTAATCAAGTCATGATTTTAGGTTGAAGGCGGTCATGCATTTTAAAATTCGAAACTAGGTTCCTTCTACTTGTCAATTAAGATAAGAACTGACACATTGCTATAAACAATATTTACATTAATTGAATGATGAAAGTCCTTATTGTTGATGACAATCATGATGTCTCGGAACTACTCTCCATATTCCTCAAGAAAAAAGGCTTTGACAATGTAATAATTAATGACCCAAAAATTGCCCTTGGCCACATAAAAGAGGAAAAATATGATGCTGTTGTTCTGGATATTTCAATGCCAGAAATAAGTGGACTCGATATTATCAAAAAACTAGAAAGGAACAAAATGCTGCAGGATCAAAAAATAATAATTTTGTCTGCCGCTTCCCTTACCCCTCGACAAGTAGACAATTTGTTAAAGAAAGAAGGAATTCATGACTGCTTGAAAAAACCCGTTAGGTTAAACGAATTACTAACTGCAATTTCTAACTAACAACATTGCTTTGCTGAATTATTCTGATACTTTACTTTCTTCTTGATACTCTGCCTTACACATAGAACACACATATCGATTATCCTCCTTTTTTAAGGGCATCATCAATCCTTGATTTGCACAACGAGGACAATCCGTAAAGCTCACTATAATACTAGAAAAATAATTTATTTAATTTGGTGTAAGTCATATTAATTTCAGACAATCTAGGTTGAATGAAAAATTTTATAGAATTTGATTATGCATAATTTAACTAGCATTATGTTACGTAAAAAAGACAAAAAATATTGGAGAAAAAAAGCACTAGAGGCGACAAAATTAGAGCAATGGGAAGTTCTGTTTTCTTATGGGGAGAAGATGACCGAGCTTGATCCCAACGACTTTGATGGATGGGCCACCAAAGGCGATGCTCAATACAATATGGGAAATTTCAAATTAGCTTTGAAATTCTACCAACAAGCTCTTCAAATTAACAAAAGAGATATTTTGTCTTGGCAAAATTTGGGACACACATTCAAGAATTTAGAAAAATACAACGAGGCAATCAAATGTTATAACATCGCATTGGATCTTAACCCTCTTGATGGGTATCATAATAACGGCAAGCTTCGAGATTCCCTAATAGAATGTGAAAATTTTTCAAAACAGGTTTAGGAAAGCAATTTTTTTCGAATTAAAAAATTCATAAAAGATGAAATTTTTTGTTTTTGAAATTTCATCTTTGGAAGAATGCTGCAGACTTCATGAACTCTTCAAAGTCTTTGTCAATTACTACCTCATGTTCTTCTAACTTATTGCCCATGATTCTATTGGGCAATTGTAATTGAAATCAAAGCTAAAAAATATTGTTGACCTTAAGATCATATTTTATTACTTTTAGGCGTAATTCTAAAACAAATTTAGACTACTTGAACTTAGACTCTTCATGGTTGACTCTAAAATTGATCTTGTTTTAAAAAAGATTGAAAAACAAGAAAAGTTTGAGCAAGAAAACCCTCGCCAGATTCCAAATGCAGAAAAGGTTCTTGCAATAGGCAGAGATACGGGTATCTTTTACAACATACTTCTTCAAACAATGAAGGCCAAAAATGTTCTAGAAATAGGAATGTCTGCAGGATATTCTACAATGTGGTTTGCAGATGCAATATCCGAACAAGAGGGAAGAATCATTACAATTGATCATGATCAACAAAAAATAGAGCGGGCAAAAAATAATTTTACAGAAGCAGGAGTTGAAAATTTAATAGAAATAAGAAGAGGAGATGCCCTGGAGGTTTTATCAGAAATTTGTAAAAAATACCCACAAGGATTCTTTGATTTTGTATTTATCGATGCAGACAAAGAAAGATACATCCAATATTTTGATAATGTTCTTCCCTTAGTGAGAGTAGGTGGAATAATAGGTGCAGATAATATCTTGTATCCTGAAAGGTTCCAAAAATTTACAACACCATATTTAGAACATGTAAGAAAAAACCCAAAAATCAAATCTGTAACCATTCCCATTGATAATGGAGAAGAAATTAGTCTAAAACTACCATAATTTCAAATAATGAATCTCCAATCTTTTCTTATTTTTCTTCATAAAAAATTTGGTCAGAATAAATAATTGATAAAATCAACTAATTCATGTCCACCCAAAATGCTGCAAAAAAGAGTTTAATTGCAATTGTATTTGCATTATTTTCATTAATTTTTGTTGGCGGAATTTTTGGAATTACAAATGAGACTGCAATTGGTGCAGGACAAGAATTATCCTATCCGTCCTGGCTAATTATTTCCTATCTTGCAGGACTTTCCATGATTATTTTACCGTGCACCCTTCCTCTTGTATTCATAATTATTCCCCTTAGTATGGGAAAGGGAGGAAAAAAAGGACTGATGATGGCCTCACTCTTTGGTGCTGGTCTTACCATTACTATCATGTTCTATGGTTTAGGAATAGGGGCACTAGGTCAAACTGCAGACCTGGATCAGATTTCAATCTACATGTTTTTAATTGCAGGTATTGCAGCTTTTCTTTTTGGGTTATCGCAACTAAAATTATTCGAATTAAAATTGCCAGCATATTCAGGTACCCCTAAATTCATTCAAAATAGAGGTGATTACTCCAAGTCATTTTTCATGGGATTACTCCTTGGAAATGCAGGAGTTGGGTGTCCTAATCCTATGTTTTACTGGCTTTTGATCTATATCGCAGGTACAGGAAGCGCAGAGATTGGTGCAAGTCTGGGAATTGTTCATGGGGTTGGAAGGGCAATCCCATTGATTCTTCTTTCTGTTCTTGCAATAATTGGAATCAATGCCACAAAAGGAATTACATCTAGCAGAGAAAAAATTGAAAAAATTACCGGTTGGATGTTAATTGTAATTGGAGCATTTCTAATTATTCAAGGAATTCCAGGTGGCCATGAATGGTATGAATCAACATTTATCCATATTGCCTGGAACAATCTAGTTTCTATGACCCCAATTCCACCAGAGTTTCATGTGGGACAACACATTCATGATTATGAAACGGAACTACCTCAAGAAATTGCCCCCATATTATTTGCTGGACTGATTGTATTTCCAATCATATGGTATTTTAGCCACAAAAAGAACACAATGCCATGAAAGACCCTGTTTGTGGAATGGACGTAAGCAAAGGAGAACCATTAATTCACAAGGGAAAAGAATATCGATTTTGCTGTGCAACATGCCGTTGGGCCTTTGAGCAAAATCCGGATCAATATGTAGAATCATGAAAGTTGAAGTTCTAACCACTCCTGGATGCTCTAATTGTCATGTTCTAGAAAAGATGCTAGATGAGATTGGAGTATCATATGATCTAATTGATGTTACAAAAAAACCAGAATTTTTAGAAAAATATCCAATATTTACTGCACCAGGATTAGTAATTGATCAAAAATTAGAGTTTACCGGAATCCCAAAAAAAGATAAACTCGAGAAATTCTTTCACTAGACTGGCAATGTTTTTTTAATTGAACTATACTGGAAACTACAGTTGACAGAATACTCTATGGATGAAAAAATGGCATTGGTGCAATATGCAATAAAAAAATATGAAAATGAGGCAAACCTTGTCGAAAAATTAAAGTCAATTATTTCTGAAAAAGATATTCAAAGAACCATAGACACACTGATTGGCACTCAAAAGGTTAGAAGAATTGGCCCTGAAATTCTACAAAATAACGAAAGTCATACAGAATTACCAGATTTGCCTGACAACCTAAAACCCATTATTGACCAACTTTAGTAGTAATCGTTAAATCCTGAATTGGTCTGTCTCCGAATATGAACAATCAAATTTTTGCAACCTTGTTCCTAAGTCTAATCGTAATTTTTTCTGCCTCTCAATTTGTTCTTGCCCATCCCCATGAAGGTCAAGTTTTAGTTGATCAACATACCCATCAACCACAAACAGAATACATTCCACTAAACGGGTTGATTGGTATTGAGAAAACGTCCTTAATTTTCCATGCAGAAAATGACAACTCTCTTCCTTGGGCATTTGTGGAGGGAAAAATTGCAAATCCTGTAGCAGGATACTCTGTAATCATCCAAATTTACCAAAATGATGATGCAGTTCACTTTGCTCAAACCGAGGTGGATGAGGATGGAAATTATGAATACAAATTTAGAGTATTAAACGTCGAAGATGGGAAAATAAACAAAATTTTTGATGGTGACTACAATGTTGTCATCTTCAAAGTTGTATACTCTGATCAAGGAAATCTAGTTTAAAATCCACGTAATCCCTGAGGTCTTACCACTTCAGGATGTTCTTTTAGCCATGTAATTTGGTCCAGCATTTTTTGCTTGTCTTGGGGGAAGGTTCCCTTTATTGTATAAGCGTTGGACCCAATCTCTGTGGAATTATTTAGTCTTTTTTGGAATGCGCGGTTTGCCTGCTTTCTCAATGTGCACATTTTCCAATTTGCAGTATCCGTGCAGGTTGCGGCG
>JARRMG010000037.1:0-5544 GCA_037386265.1 Nitrosopumilaceae archaeon | reverse complement strand
TTTTTCTTCACAAAATCTTTTTTTGCAAATAGCACATCTCCAAACATCGACTGAACCTATGGTTCTCTCATCAATGTTAATGTTAACAACCCCAAAATACACTGGTTTGTGATTACAAGATTCAGTATCCATGCTCAATGCTGTTTCCCATCAATTGCATTATTTAGTTCTTGCATCCTCATATGGCTTTTCTAGAATTACACCAATACTATCAACTATCTTGTTTCTTTTAAATTCAATATTTTCTCGCTCACAGAATCTTCTGTACATATTAACTGCAGTAAATCTTGGATGCATGGCCTCAAATTCAGATTCAGAAATATCAATAAATGCCCCTAGACCCATTAACTCGTTTGCAGTTTGCATTGCAGTCTCTTTGGAAATTGCTAGTTTTTCAGAAATTTGAGAGATATTCATTTTTCCATAACAGGTAATTAAGAGAAATGTTTTAGCTTGGAGTGGACTTAATTTTATTTCAGAAACAAGTTTTTCTTCAATTTGATTAGTGTTCACGTATTTTGGATAAACTTGTAAATAAAAAATGTAATTATTGATCTCTTTCTTTGGTAAAAAATTTTTTTGAAATTTTCAAGGAAAAACCCATGGCCATAAAATGAACAATTCCACCAATAATGGCAGCATAAAGAAGATTATCTAAAAGCACCCAAGCCAAAAAGAATATGGAAAGAGATGGAATTACTACTATTATGGCAATAATAGTGCCTTTCAGAATGATTTCTTTTATTGTAAGCTTACCTGGATTTTTTTCATCAGACAACAAATCAAACATGAAATTTGGCAATAAAAACCAAAGATACTTTATATTTGGTAAAAACTGATTTTTGCTGTTTGGCAAGTTACAAGGGAACTTATTCTAATGAACAATCAATAAATTTTGTAATTCCTATAATGATTATTCTATTTTTGGGCATTGTTTACGTAATGACACAAAGATCCGGATCTGGATTTGTAAGTTTTATTTTAATTGGAGTGGCTGCGCTTACGATGTTTTATTGGGTAAGGGTGTTAAAGAAGATGACCAAAGAACAAAAGCCAGTATTTTCAGCAAGAGAACAAGAGGCAAAAAATTGGGTATATGATCTCATTAAGGGCGATGGTGATTTTGTTTTTGTTGCAGAAGTACCAGGTCCTGAAGACAAAATAATGGTAAGATTAATTGATGGAATTTTATACATTCGTGGTTCTGCAAACTTTTCAAAAGAAGTGCCAATTGAAGGATCAAACGGAATGCAGATTTTTGATTTCAAATATAGAAATGGTGTTTTAACCCTGCGAATCAAAAAAGACTAGAGACTCTTTGCTAATTCTAATTTTTGAGGCAAGTATTTTTCAGTGATATTTGTCAGGCCATATTTTGAGAAGGCCTCCAACTCAGCTTTTCTTTTTAATCTCAAAAATACTTCAAGTTCTTTTTTCCATATACCATCCAAGTATCGAGGGTCTTTTTGTAAATCATAACATCGCTTAATGTCAGACTCTGTCATTGGTATTGTAGGAAGTTTGTATTTTTCAATATCAGTAGCCCACACACCAACCCATTTGGCATCGGGAACTGTTAACTCTCTTAAGTGGGCAGCATTTGCCGAACCAGATTTAATTACCATAGCAATATGTTCTCCGTACACATCTCCGTCTGTTAAGATAATAACAGGAAGTCCCATCTCATCATGTAATCTTTTCAAAAGTGTTCTAGTAGATCTTGGAGCTTGCCCTCCAGTGTTGATAATTATCGATTTGAATTTCTTGTCGATTTGTTCTTCAACAAATCTTGTAAACAATCCACCTTTTTCAATAGCAATCACTATTTCTGCACTCGTATCTACCAACTCAGCAGTAGTCAAACTAGGCCCTATTGCATAACCATCAGGATGATTAGACAGGTTCATCGATTTGCCCTCATATCCAGGAATGGTGTATTCAATATTCAAATCTCCAAAAATAGAACTTCTTTCCTCAGGAAATATATGAAAATCTTCTCTGGGACGTGATGTTACGGCTTCTAAATCCACAATAATATTATCAGATTCAGACTGGTCGTCAAGATCATCATAGATTTTTGCACCATGGCTTTTTAGCATTTCAAGAATATTTTTTTGTTTTTCAGTAGCCTTTTTCTGCAAAGCTGCTGCTTTCTTATCAGATTTTTTACTCATTTTCTATTGGCTTCTCCTCTTGTAATATTTTTTGTATATTTGGTTCTTTTTTCTTTCCTGCCAGTTCAGTGCAGAACTGAGCGATTAATGGAATATATTTTGCATACAGATTTGCTCTCTTTTTTGCGGCCTCTGCCTGACCCCTTTTATTCATAAATACAGAAAGTTTTCTTGCAATAAACTGAATTGCCAATTTCAATTCCTTTTCTATTTCTTGTCTATCTGCAACATTTTCTTTTCCAACAGTCTTGTATGGAATTCTTGTAGAACAAATATGTGACACGACAACTAATGGAGGGTCTCCCTTCGCCTTGTACCTGCTCCAGTCAATGTCATTTACAACTTTTAACACAACGTCGCTTCCTTCATCATATAGTAATGGAATTCTATTTGCATACCTGTAAACCTTGATTCCTCTAGTTGAAATATCACCTCCATAAGCTATTCCCATTTCCACAATGAATGGAAACCCAGAGTAGGCCGAGGCATTTCTTTGGATAACTGCAAGAAAATCAGGATTGAAGAATTTTCTCATGCCTTTCTCTAGAGGTTCTTCTCCCAAGGGAGCAAGGCAACTAGGATCAGGCGACATGAAATCATCGAATTTTTGCAACGCATCGCTAAGTTTTACCAGTTCCTGATTACTCATGGATCCTATGCGTTTTTCAGGCTTGAATCCTGCAAATTCGGCAAATTTTACTGCCGTTGTTGGACCTACCCTTTGAAATCTCTTGTTCAAAAATGAAGTCAATGTTTCACCTTGAACAGTATTTGTTAGTTGTCTATAGTATTGGCTCTCCGGATCCATGTCAACTGATTTAGATTGAGAGTCACCGAAATCCCAATAAAATAATTTTTTGTTTGGGACATCGATGTCCTCAATTCTAATTTTGCTTAGTTTATCAAAATCCATTTTTAGAAATGACATCAATGCAATTACAACTCTTACTTGTCTTGAAAGATTTTTCCAACGGCTTTTAGCTTTTGCCATTATTGCAGTAAAAGCAAGATTCTTTTTTGAAAGACCCAAGTCTTTCCTAACTTTTTCAATCATTGCATCATCAATAGTTGGAATTTCAAATTGTGATTCAACAATCATTCGTCTAATTGTTTCAACATCAATTCCATATGGATGTGGTCGGATAATGGTTGGAGGTTTTGGCATTGTTTTAATTATTCTTGGATAATGGTACTTCTCTCCTTTTGGATCATCAAATGTGATTGTTGCATAAGGGGTAATTAATGAAGTTTGATAAACGTAATCTCTTATTTTTGCTCCTGCCTTAGAGTAATCACCTTCCAAAAAGATACTTACAGACAAACCTTGTTTTGAAACTTCTTTTGTTTTGTGTTTCAAAATAACAGGTTTGTTTTTTTGAATATCTAATAGCATTTCATATTCTTCAGAAGTTTTTCCATCTGTTGAACTTTTGACGGTTACGGGTTTGTTGGTCGTTATTTGTCCATACAAAATTGCCATTGTGGCACCTAGCCCAAACATTCCTCTTGCTTGTTTTAATCCAAACTTAGAACCATATAGAACGGTACCAAATGCTAAAGGAACATGTTTTGATTCAATTCCAGGGCCATTGTCCTTAACCGTTAGAATATAGGGTTTAGGGTCTGGTTTGTCAGGGTCTACTGCCTTGATAGTCAAGTGAATATCTGGAAGAATGCCCTTTTGATCACATGCATCAAGCCCATTTTCGACAAATTCTCTTACGGCTGTGTATAAGGATCTAGTAGGGTTACTAAAGCCAGCAAGATCTCTATTTCTATAAAAGAACTCACTGGGTGAGATTTGGTTGAATTTTTCTTTAATCGAAGACATTTTGATTTTCCCATAGCTTCATTCTTTCTTCTTTTACTTTTCTGTTGGCAGTTTCTAATTTGTTGTAAACTGCGCCATGCATGCTTCCACTAGAAATTGAGGAAATCGCATCTACTGCCAAACGTAGTTTGGTGGTATCACCAATTATTGAAACTGTTTTTCCATATACGGAGATTAAAGTTCCAGTTAAATTTTCCATATTCCTTCTGGCCTTACCACTTTCTCCAATTAATCTCCCTTTAATTCTTTCAATATTTGAACTAGATTTTCCACCAAATTCTCGCAAATCAATAACATGTAAAGCATTTTCACCTTCAAGCAAAGTGAATGCATTCTCTGGAGAAAAACCTCTACTAATTGCAGTTACAATTTCCATTGCCTTGAATGGTTGAATTTTTTCAACATCATCATTGGACTTTATCCAAACTTCTCCAGTACTTCCGTCAATGTCCAAAGTAACATGACAAACTTCTTCGATTTTAGATTTGACACTTCCCGATTTGCCAATTAATACTGCAATTCGATCATTTGGGATTCTGATTAATTTCTCAAAACTCATGATATTATTTCCTCTAGGATTTCTTCTGGATCAGCAACATCAATGCCACGTTTAGAGAAGAATCTGGTTATGTTATTAATATCTCTTTTAAGAAATTCTTGAGCATTAGGGTGTCTAAGATCAACTGCAGAGCCGAGATCAAAAAGAACCAATCCATTTTTGGTTTTGAAAATATTATACTCCGAATAATCCCCATGAACCAGATTTGCCATTTGATATAGATTTTTAATTATTGAGATTGTTTGCAGGTAGTCTTTTTCGTCCACTTCAGATTCAAGTAATAATTTTGCTGGAGCACCGCCATCACCCACAAATTCCATAACAAGGACATTATTTGTAACATAGATAGGCCTAGGTACAGGAATTCCACAATCATAGCATCGAGATAGGTTTTTGAATTCTTTTTTTGCCCATAGATAGACAAGATTTTTCGTGCCTTTTTTTATTCTAGAAAATCGTGGATCACCCAGAATGTAAGACTCTCTATTTTTAAAATTTGATGTGCTTATAAGATAAATTTTTAGCGCAACATCTACTTGTTTTTCATCAACTCCCCAAAATAAAACAGATTCTTTTCCTGCGCTAACTGCTCCATTAACATATGAAATGATATGATCAGTGATTAGTTTGTAAAGTGTCATTACAGTTGGTTTGTCTAAAACTTCATTGACAACCTTGCCTTTCTTAAAACCATCCGGAAGTGTTTTCTTTCTTGACTTGGAAAATATTTTTGCATCAAGCTTTGATTCTAGTTTTCTGCTAATGTCTTCTGTCAACGCCTTAATTTGCCATCACCATATAAAATTTATTTCCTTTTTTGATTTATTAAAACAGGTTATCATATAATGTATTATTTGAAATTACATTTTGAAAACAATGAGAAATGGAATAATCTTTACAAATCCACACGAACCTTCTTTTTCAAAAACCAATATAGGGTTGGTCATGCAAAATTAGTATATGACTAAGGCCGAATACGA
>JARRMG010000036.1:0-6226 GCA_037386265.1 Nitrosopumilaceae archaeon | reverse complement strand
TAAATAATTTAAAATTGTTTTTCTTCGATATTGTAATCCACTCTGTTCCATTGCATAACACATGCAATGAAATTTAAAGATTTAAAAATTGTAATATCTTAGAAATTTTAAAATTAATAGGCAAAAAAAGATTGATATGATTCAAAAAGAGGAGATGGAGCAAATTTTAAACTTTGTTTCAAGACGTTGGATTGAAATTAGCAAAGATCCTGATAATAAGGCCATGCAAACTTTGCCAAGTAATTTTTGGATGAATTCTGTTGGCGGTAAAGCTGGAAAAGGCAGATGGGTTACAATGTTAATGTACACAGAAAATGAAACAGATGCAGATGTTTTCAAAGATGTTTTGTTAAAGTGGCAGGCAAAAGGAATGCAAGGAAACCAATCACCCGATCTAATTCAAATCGGCAAAAAGAAATAGACTATTAATAATTGATATGCAAGACAAATTTGTTGTCAGAATTCTCAAATAAAGAAAAAAAGATTCTATCAAATCATTTTTCAAATTCTGATGGAAGTGTATTTGCAATAGTTACACCAAGACAAGTTGATCGCGGCGCTCTAATGTCTAGATACAGTAGAACAGACAAAAGCATGAGAAGAATATTTTTAGATGAATTTTTAAAAAATAAAAATCTCGGGGAAGAATTATAGGATTATCATACCTTGAAAAATCATCAAGATATGTTGCATGGAATAAAAAGGTTAATGGAGAGTATAGATTTTATCGAGACCCAGTTTTAATGAAATCAAAATTTGCAGATGTGTATTTGGACTCCTGTAATTTTTCCTTTGATGTGTATTCAAAAAACATTGAACCCATGATAAATTATGTCAGAGAAAAATACCCTATTGAAAAATACTCCTTTAAAGATTCAAAGGATGGAAAAGAAAAAGGATTTTCCAAATTAAAGCAAGAGCAAGATATCAAATCTGCAAATATGATTTACAGAGGATCAACCAAAGCAAAGGCATTAGATATTCTAAGAGGGTTGCTTCCCGCATCCACACTAACAAATGTAGGAATAACTGGAAATGGACGGGCATTTGAATATCTTTTGACAGTTCTTGCAGCCTCAGATCTTCAAGAAGAACATGATTTAGCCTCAAAAATCAAAAAAGAGCTGGATACCACAATCAAATCTTTTGTTCGAAGATCCAATGATAGGTATGGAAAAGCATTTCAAAAATATCTCAGAGAAATTAGAAAGGGTTCCAAATCAATTTCAAGAGAAATAAAGGCAAAAAAATCCGTGGGGGTTAAAACAAAACTTGTAGATTGGGAACCAGAAAAAAATTCAATCGACAAAATCATTACCAGTATAATATACGAGCAATCGCCTAGCACTTCTTATCAAGACATTTTTACTCAGGTTAAAAAATTCTCAAAGGAAAAGAAAATCAAGATAATTAACCAATTTGCAAAATTGCGTCAGAATAGAAGACATAGACCAAGCCGCGCCTTTGAGAGTGTTTACTATACTTTTGATTTGCTAAATAATTTTGGAATGTTCAGAGACTTTCATAGACATAGAGCTTTGACTATTGAGCGACAGTTACTTACAACCGATCATGGGTACAACACCCCAAAAGAGATAGAAGTTTTGGGAATCAATAAAGAATACAAGGAATGTATGGATAAAACAAAAGAAGCTTTTGACAAAATAAGAAAAAAATACCCAGAGCAAGGGCAATACGTTGTTAATTTTGCTTTCAACTATCCTTACTTTATGAAGTTTAATTTACGAGAAGCTTGTCATTTAATTGAATTAAGAACTGTCCCCCAAGGTCATATCGATTACAGACGAGTGGCACAACAAATGTACAATCAGATTAACAAAGTTCATCCAAACCTGAGTAAAATAATGAAATTTGTGGATTTGAAAGAGTATGATCTTGAAAGATTTGAATCTGAAAAAAGAACCGAAGAAAAACGAAAGAATCTAAAATAGAAAATATACTAATACCATACAAGACAAGATAGGTTATGAGTGAGAAAATTAGAAAAACACCTGAAGAATGGAAACAAGAACTAACCCCAGAGCAATTTGAAATTTGTATAAACAAGGGAACAGAGCCTCCATTTTCAGGAAAATATTGCGACAGTAAAGAAAATGGCACATACAAGTGCACCTGTTGTGGGGAGCCATTGTTTAAGTCAAACACGAAATTTGATTCAGGTTCAGGGTGGCCAAGTTTTTGGGACCCCATATCAGAAGCAAAGATAGAGTACATTTCAGATACATCTCTTGGAATGGTTCGTACTGAAGTTAATTGTAACAAATGTGGTGCTCATTTAGGACATGTGTTTGATGATGGTCCAAGACCTACTAATTTGAGATATTGTATAAACTCGGTATCCCTTTCCTTTGAAAAAGAAGAATAGCATGTCCCTTGAGAAAAGTTATCAGAAAGGCCTAATCAAAATTCACAAATTATTAATAAAACACAATCAATGGTAAGAAAATCAAAGGCATGAATAAAACACACAATAGTGGCGCAGATGAAGGGAAAGGAGAATTTTGAGAATAATACTTTGTGGATTTGGAGTCGTAGGTCAGAGTCTAGTCAAACTTTTTGATTCACGATCTGAGGACCTCTATGCAAAATATGGATTAAAGCCAAGAGTAGTAGGCGTTTTTGACAGTAAAGGAAGTGCAATTGACTCTTCTGGTCTTGATCTTGAAAAACTAGTAGGGGCAAAAAAGAAACACGGAAGTGTAAAGAACTATTCAAATTCAAAAAACAAAATGTCCGGAATAGATTTGATTAAGAATTTAGAAGCTGATGTGTTAATTGAAACTACCGCAAGTAATTACAAAGACGCAGAACCTGGAATGACTCACATTACAATGGCCATGAAAAAAGGCATGCATGTAATTTCAGTCAATAAAGGTCCACTTGCTCTTGCATTCCCATCGTTACTAGAGCTAGCAACATACAATCAGGTACTGCTAAAATTCAGCGGCACTGTAGGGGGCGGAACACCAATCTTAGACTATGCAAAAGATAGTCTCCGTGGAGAACGCATTACTTCATTTGCAGGAATTCTCAATGGAACCACAAATTACATTTTGACAAATATGGCAAATGGTCTTACTTTTGAATCGGCACTAAAGGATGCCAAAGCTAGAGGATATGTAGAAGCTGATGAGGCACTGGATTTAGACGGCTTGGATGCAGCGGCAAAATTAGTAATTTTGGCAAATTGGATTATGGGGATGAAGGTAACCATGCCTGACATTAAATGCACCGGAATAAGAAAAGTCACAACTGATGATATCAAAAAAGCTGCCAAGAAAAAATGTGCAATTAAGCTAATTGCATCTTGTAACAAAGAGCTAGAGGTTGGACCAAAAGAAGTTTCAATCGATGATCCTCTCTGTGTTAATGGAACTCTAAATGCGATCGCATTTACATCAGAACATTCAGGGACACAGACAATTATTGGAAAAGGAGCAGGAGGAATGGAAACTGCAAGTTCCATTTTAAGGGATTTGCTAGACATCAGACAAGAGACTGCAAAAAATTGAAATCAAATTTAATTTCAAAAAGCGAAACTGCTGAAGTACTAAAAACACTTTCAGAGAAATGGAATATGGAAATTCCAAAAAATAAAAACCTCAAAGTTCATGAAATTTCAAGTGATGCACAAATTATTGTAGGTAATGGAGTGAAAGCTTTGAAAGTAGATGACGAGTATGTTCCATTTTTATCAGAGACAGAAGCCCTTGAAAAATTTCCATATGTCATGGTAGACATGGGGGCTGTCAAATTCATGTGCAAGGGCGCAAATGTTATGAGACCTGGAATCAAAAAACATTCAGAATTTCAAAAAGGAGACATTGTTTGTGTTATTGAGGAATCACATCACAAGTTTCTAGCAGTTGGAAAAACTCTGGTGTCTAGTGAAGAAATGGATTCGATGGAAAAAGGAGAAGTGATAAAAAATCTCCATTATGTTTCAGACAAGTTCTGGGAAATTGGGAAAACACTTAGTTAGCAATTTTTTCAGATGATTCTCTAATACCATCCTTGGTAATAATCATAATATCAAGACCATCACCACTTGCAGAGTCTCTCATTGAAGCTGAGCGGACTGCTTTTTTGGCCAAATCCACTGCTTCGTCTTCACTCATGTTTTGTTTGAATTGTGGGTCTAGGACACCTAACGCCATTTCGGCTCCTGTTCCTACTGCTGCATATTCATCAGGCAAAACCGAACCGAGAGGATCCAAAGTATACAGGATTGGTTTGCCAACCACACCCCCAACAATTACCTGAGTCAATAATGGGAAATACCTTCTCTCATACATCATGTTTGACATCATTTTGGCAACCGAATTTGGAGGCACTTCTCTTTTTAGCTCCATTTTTCGAATTTTAGCCAAAGCTGCTATTTGCAGGGATAAAATTTGCATGTCTGCAACTAGGCCTGCACAGGTTGCTCCGACCATGGGAGTGATCTCAAAGGTTTTTTTGGTTGTTTTGCTTACAAGAAAATTTCCAAATGCTATTCGTTTTTCGCTTGCAAAAACTACACCACCATCAAAGGTTACACCAACTGCGGTTGCACCAGGCATGTACATAGACATATCTCAAATAATTTGGTCGCATAATAAAGGGCTTTCTCCTTTTTTTGAGGTAAAACTAGGTTCTGCCAAATTTGTCCATTAAAAGGCACATACATTTTGTAGTCTTTTTTAGTAGATCAACTCGCGCAAATTCGTTTGGAGAGTGGATTCTAGAAAACATGTATGTGCTTCCAATTGATATGCATGGTGCCTTGAGCCCTTCAACAAAAGAGTGCATAGGTCCGGTTCCGGCATTTGAGACATTAAGAATCGAGGTTCCAAATGATTCGTCAGCTGCTTCTTTAACTTGTAAGACAAAGGGATCAGAAGGATTTGTTCTAGCTGCTGCCTCGCCATGATATACCTTGATTTTGATATCAGAGAATCCTTTTGATTTTAGATGTACTTTTAATCTCTGAACTTGTTTTTTCGGGTCCATTTGTGGGACAAGACGAAAGTCAATTTTAACTAAAGCCTCGCTTGGAAGAACTGTTTTTGCACCATCACCAGTATAACCAGAAACAAATCCTGCAATGTTGCATGTTGCACCTCCTGCTAGTGCCTTTTTTGCCGCAAGACCTTTTTTGTTTGCAACAAATGATTTTACTCCAAATTCTTTTTTGAACGATTTTGCATCAAAGGGTTCTTTTGCAATAATTTCCAAATCCTTTTTTGAGAATGGTTTGACATCAGCATACCAATCTTTTATGAGAATTTTCCCATCAGAATCCCTAAGAGATTTAACAGCTTCTACTAGTCGCCATGCAGGATTTTTAATTAAAACTGCCAAGCTAGAATGTGCATCTCTGATTGCTTCTTTGACTGACAACTCTACGAACAGCAATCCTTTCATCCCCAGACCAACTATTGGCCTATTTTTTGAATCCACATATCCAAATTCCCATATTACTCCATCACATTGAAATTTCTTTTTGTATTTTTTGAGGTATTGGTCAATGTGTGCGCTGCCAGTCTCTTCTTCTCCTTCAATTACAAATTTGATGTTGCATGGAACATCCCCAGTAGTTTTCAAGTATGCCTCTACTGCCTTGATTCTTGTGATTAACTCACCTTTATCGTCAGTTGAACCTCTCCCAAAAATCTTGTTTCCTTTTTGGGTTCCACTAAACGGAGGAAATTCCCATAAATCAAAAGGCTCGGCTGGTTGCACATCATAGTGGTTGTAAAACATCAGAGTTTTAGAATTGTTTTTCTTCGATTTTATTTCCCCATAAACTATTGGTGCAACACCTTTTTTTAGCCTCAGAATTTCAGCAGAAATTCCAGATTTGTTTAACATTTTTTTGACTAGTTTTGCACACTCTTCAATTCCTTCATTTTTTGCAGAAACACTTGGTTGACGAATTAAGATTTGCAAATCTGAAATCAAATCATTCATGTTTGCATCTACATGTTTGAGTGGCTTCATTTCAATCACACAATTTTATCAAATGGTTTCATAACCCTTGGGATCTCATCTAGGAGATCCATTGAAGTCATGTGAAGACCCAATTTCTTTTGAACTGCTTTTCCAGCTAGTCCATTGATGAACGTGGCAGATACAGCAGATTCTAGAGTATTACGATTCTTTGCAAGCATTCCTGCAGTTAATCCAGAAAGAACATCGCCTGTTCCACCAACAGTCATTGCGG
>JARRMG010000035.1:0-5661 GCA_037386265.1 Nitrosopumilaceae archaeon | reverse complement strand
ATCGGCGAAAAAGCGCAGTTTACATGAGAGTAAATGAGCATTTTGAACCGATTTATAACGCCGTATCGTGCCAGCTGAAAGGATTTAAAACAGCTTCTTAGAGGAGCTTGAGTTCTTTAGCCCGATAGATGGCTTGAGTACGGTCCTTAGAATCCAGCTTTTCAAGGATATGATATGTGGAAAACATACTCCCAGATCAATAATTTACCCTTCAAAGAAGATGGAGTTATTGAAGTTTCAAGGGATAAAAAAGGTACCAAAGTTCTTGAAAAATATCTTAAATGGGGAAAACAAAATGGCCTCTTAGAAGAACACATAGAACTTTTATCAAAATCTGATTTGAAAAAATCAGAACCAGAAATAGAATGTCATGCAGCTCTTTGCGTATACAAAGATGCATCAACAGATTATTCAATTTTAACAAAATCATTAATGAAAGACAGTAAACAAAAGGGAATAAAGTTTCTTTTAAACACCAAAGTTACAGACATAAAAAAAGAAAATAACAAATGGAGAATTGTTTTGAATCACGACCATGAAATTTTTGCAAAATTCATTATCAATGCGGCTGGCGGGGAATCAATAGACATTGCACATAGTGTAGATGTTGCAAAAAATTTGACAGATGTTCATTTTAGGGGAGAATATTGGAAAGCTCCAAAAGAATACTACAATTTAACCAAAAGGAGTGTGTATTCAGTTCCCGAATTTCCAGACTATCCATTTTTAGATCCACATTGGATAATCAGAGTAGACGGAACTTGTGAAATTGGACCAAATGCAGTTCCTGTTTTTAGCCCATACGGATATAGAAAATCAGAAAATCTCAAGGAATTTATCCCTAAGATGCTAGAAATGTTAGGATCAGGTGCTAGAAAAGCAATTTTTGACAAACAATTTCAGGAACTTGCGTTAAATGAAATCCAGTCCTCTATGTCAAAATCATCAATGATTGATAGAGTAAAAAGTTTCTTGCCAAAAATTGATGCAGACAAAATTACAGAGAAAGGAACGGCAGGAATTAGATCTTCGGTAATTAATGAAAATGGGAAATTTGTACCAGATGTAATTCTTCTGGAAGAATCCGCATCATTTCACATTCTTAATTATAACTCACCTGGGGCTACTGGAGCATTGCCGTTTTCTGTTAATATTATTAATCAATTAAATGAAAAAGGATTGTTTGTAAATGAGGAGGAAGACTGTAAGTGCGGTCCTTGGATTTTTAGTGAAATAGTAGAAAAAATAGCAGGTTAGAAATCGTTATTATATCCATTTTATAGGAAAAATTTGTAAAAAAATGGCCAGATGCAAGAAATGTGGGCGAGAGATGGAAAACAAAAGAGAGGGATTCTGCTCTTTGTCTTGTTATAATATAGATTTGCAAGAACAGATTTCTTCTATGAGTAAAAATAGTTCCCTTACTAAAAGAAATGTTATCTAGATTGAATTTTTTCAGTTTCGAATAATTTTGCCTAATTACTTAAGAATAGTAAAATATTAATCATAAATTTAATTGGTGAGCGTAGTTGAACAAAGTTTTTGGATTAGGATTGACTCTTTTTGTATTAACAAGTGTTTTTTATCCCAGTCAAATTGGGTACGCAAATCCATTTTTTTCGAATGGTTCCTTTACTGAGAATGGAATAGAATGGTGTGAGGAAAACCTTCCACTTTACGAGATATTACAAGAAAAATTCTTTGAACATCATAAACATTCTCTAGAATCAAGGGTATGTGCAAGTCTTTATCAGGACTACTATTGGACCTACGATGGTCCTGACAGAGTGGAAAAACTGATTGAAAGAAGTAAACATTATGCTCAATTAGAAATTTCAGAAAGTTATGAAGAATCAGAAACTGGGATAATTGACACCACACCAGCAGAAAACAAAGATCAAACATTGCTTCAAGGAATGACTGAAGACGGAGAAATGAATATCCAAATAATATCTAGTGCCCCAACAATAAACGAATCAATGGAAATTAATTTAGCATTTTTAGATAGAGACAACAGATTACTAGCAAAAGTAAATTACGGAATAGAAATTACACAGCAAGAACAAACCATTCTTGCAAACAATAACATTTATTCTGAAAAAGGACTATCCACATTGAATACATGGCCACTAAAATCAGATGAGCCAGTAACAATTGCAATATCAATTAACGGGATAGGCATTCCCGATGATGAAAAAAGTTGGAAAGAACCCAAAGGAGAAGTAATTATTTTCACAGTAGTTCCAGAATTCGGTGAAATTGCAATAGTCATTCTTTCAATAACTATTATAGGAGTTCTGTTCATGAATTTCAAATCTAGATCACTGTTAATCAAACAAAATTTATCGTAGTTAATATCAAAATAAAACATTAAAGGAATTGTAAAATATCATTCTGCAACAAATCCTTCACACCCAGAATTACAGGGTTTGTTCATAACTCCTTCACATATCCCCTTTTCATCATGCATGATCCGATGATGACCACAGATTTTACATTTTTCTCTAAAGTAAGTAATAAGATCTTTTATGTCTATTCCAGATTGATGAATTTTATTTTCCGTGTTACCATCCATTTATAAAATTTAAAATTGTAAAGAACTTAAGCTTATTGGAGATTAAGAAAAATAAAACACTTCCAGAAGAAAATAGAAATTAGTTTCTTCCAGATTCTATTTCATCTATTGTTCCTCCCTGACCATATAATACATGCATCGTATAGCTATTCGTTATAGATTTTTTGTTACGGAGATTTGATACAATTTTGTCTACCCCGTCTGGATCATCACTACAAATTTTAAGAAAAATATCATACTTTCCCCATATTCCATTGACTTCAGTAATTTCAGGAATTTTTTTCAATTCAGTTATCAAATCAGTTTCAGAACCAGTATCACAATTTAATAAAACATATGCCTGCACAACTTAATTTCGCGTTTTTGATAAATAAGGATTCTATAACAAAATCCGCTTTTTGCACGTAGGTTATTTGTTGATTTTAAGCATTTTCAGGAATATATCTTGCTGCCTTGAATTTCTTAAGGGTAAAAAGAATCTCTTCTAAATTTTTTATTTTACTTTTTTCAAAATTTATTGTTTTTTCTAGAAAATTCTCAATTGTAATGGGATCAAATTTCATGGGTTTTTCATTTATTGTTTTAACACACCCTTTTTGTCGTAAAGTTTTTAGAAGATGGTATATTTCGGTTCTAGGTATATCCAAAGATTTGGATAACTGAGATGCAGTTTTTGAGCCGTCTTTACTAAGTGAAAGATATACCTTTGATTGATTTGGGGAAAGCCCAAACTTTGAAAGCAATGTAAAAGAATTTTCCAATATTCTAAAACTTTCTACAGTAGGTTCCTCCTCTAAGTAGATTTGATCTTTAGTCTTCATCTAGAATTACCCAAGATAATCCTCGTACTTCTTCCCATGATTCCTTTTTGAGATTTGACATGAGGTATTTTGAATAAATTTGCATAAAAGACTCACGAAGAAATTATCAGTACAAATCATCAATGTCAAAGAAATGATAACCAATGGAATTATGTGGAAAAGTAAAAGGCGCCGGGAGGGAGATTTGAACTCCCGTTCCCTTGCGAGAACGCGCTTTATGGTTAATTATTTCCAGGCGCGCGCCCTACCAGGCTAGGCGACCCCGGCATTTGTCATTAGACAAAAGTATTCGGCAAAAATTGATTATATATTATGTTATGTGGGATTTGAAAACCTATTTCCAAATTGTAATGGTAGTGGATTTATCGATTTTGTTTGAATCAGCACCATATCCTTCAAAATGAATCTTGTATAATCCTTCAAGAACAAGATCTCCATCATTTTTTATTTGATCCCAAATAAACTCAACTTCTTCTTCTGGATTTAGCAAATATTCATTTGGAGTAGAATTTTCTAATTTTTCTGGAGAATACATTAGCATTCCGGATAATCCAGTTATTCTTAGACCGTAAGAAGAATCTGGGAAAGATAAAGGAATAGTTCCTGAATTAATCAAACGTATTCTTATTTGCTCGCCCTTTTTAAAATCAAATTTTTCTGTCACTATAGAAAGTGAAGGACCTTCAACAAAGACCAATTGATTTGTATTCTTTACATCAATTAGATAGAGGCCAAAAATTAACCCGGCCACAACACCCACTATGACAAATCCAATTAGAGTTTTAGAAGACAAGCATTAGTGATGTTTTTATTTAATTTTTAATCCTTTGGAGAAGGTTTTGTTCTCCATTTTCGAGGATAGGTATCAGGCGCCATTATGATTCGTTTTGTTTCAAATGCGTATCCTTTGGTAGCATCCTTGATTTCATTTTCAGACATTATAGATTCTGCTAGTGCAACCACCTCGCCTTTTTGAGTATAAACTGCAACAACATCCCCTTTCTTAAGATTGGGGCTGATTTGTAAAATTCCCGGAATCGCTAATTGAGCACCATGACACATAGCATCTACTGCAGAATCACGAACCACTACCGATTTTATTTCACTAAGGGAATATTCTATTGGTTTTATCATTTTTCTTAGTTTTGTTTCATCTTTTTGTTCTTCCCAAATAGAAAAAGCATTTGCAAGCTCGTGTAAGGTTATCAGCCCATCAGATTCTCTAAATTGATCAACCCTTGTTCTTCTCAACTCAATCATAGTTGCACCCGGACCTAAAACTTCACCCATGTCATAATATAATTTTCTAATATAAGTTCCAGATTCACAAAGAATTCTTGTTAAGAGTAATCTTTCTTTCTGTTCAATTACTTCAAATTCGTGGATGGTTCTAGTTCGAGTTTGTCTTACGACAGCAGATCTTTGAGGAGGTTTTTGAAAAATTTCTCCTGTAAAAAGATGAATTATTTCAGATAGTTTTTCTTTAGAAGGAAGTGAATGAATTCTTCCAAGGGCATGATATTCTTTTGGACCATAAAGCAAAACACCTAATGCTTTTGTAGCCTCTCCAAGTCCCAAAGGTAAGACTCCAGATACTTGGGGATCAAGAGTTCCACTGTGACCAATTTTTGGAATTTTTAGCAGTCTTTTTGTCCAAGCTACTGTCTCATGGCTAGTTGGACCAGGAGGTTTATCCAAAATAATCAACCCATATTGCAGTAATTGTTCTATTGATCTTTTATCATAATAGGTTCCATAGGTATTGTCAGTAATGTCTTGGTCTATCTCAACTAGATTTTCTAATTGCTTTAAAGTCAAAAAAGTGACCTCACAGTTTCTTTTGAAATTTCAATTACTTGTTGCGCGTTTAGGTTGTCAGTGTTAATTACCTTATCAAAAACAGAGATATCTTCGCCGAAATCAAAAGCGTATAGTTTTTTGTATAATGCTTTATTTTTATCGTAGCGTTCTTTGGTTACCTCAAAAGCCTCCTCAGAGCTCATATTATCACGATTCTGCATTCTTTCAGAACTACTATGATGGGACCCTTCCAGCCATATTTTGATTCCGTTATTCACCAACCATGGTAGAGTGTAACTTGTAATTACCATCCCGCCTTGATTAAAAAGGCCAATTAACTTTTCATCTACCTTTTTATCAAATTCAGGATTCGTTTCCCTTTGTTTTAGAAATTTCATTCCTTCAGGAGTATCCCACCAATCATACCCATCTACTTCAAATCCTTGTTCTCTAGCAAGTTCTTTT
>JARRMG010000034.1:5714-10327 GCA_037386265.1 Nitrosopumilaceae archaeon | reverse complement strand
CTTCAACTTCCTCTAGCTCTTTTTTTAATATATCAACAGTTTTTTCATCTAATTTTATAGGCAAAATACCATTTTTGAAGCAATTACTATAGAAAATATCGGCAAAAGAAGGGGCAATAATTACTGAGAACCCGTAATCTTGTAATGCCCATACTGCATGTTCTCTGCTAGACCCACATCCAAAATTATCTCCAGTTACAAGGATTTTTGAATTTTGGTATTTTTTGTCGTTTAAAACAAAATCAGGTTTTTGGTTTTCATTTGAGTCATACCTCCAATCATAAAACAAATATTTTCCAAATCCCGATTTTTGAACCAATTTAAGAAATTGTTTTGGTACAATTTGATCAGTGTCAACGTTTACTTGATCAAGAGGAGTGACAATGGTCTTAATTTTTTTAAATGCATCCACACTAACTCAAATCCATTTCTCTAACATCTACAAAATGACCTTCAATAGCTGATGCAGCAGCCATTATAGGACTTACCAAATGTGTTCTCCCGCCAGTGCCTTGTCTTCCTTCAAAATTCCTGTTAGATGTGCTAGCACATCTTTCTCCAGGAGATAAAATGTCAGGATTCATCCCTAAACACATGCTGCAACCAGCTTCTCGCCACTCAAAGTTAGCATCGGTGAAAATTTTATCTAATCCAATTTCTTCGGCTGCCTTTTTTACCATTTGAGATCCCGGGACAACCATTGCTCGGACATTTTGAGAAACTTTTTTTCCTTTAATCACTTTGGATGCTTCGATTAAATCCTCTAAGCGCGCATTGGTGCATGAACCAATAAACACTCTATCGATTTTAATATCAGTTATTGGCGTGCCAGGTTTTAGGTTCATGTATTGAAGAGATTTTTCAGCAGCCTTTTGTTGATTCAAATCATCCTTGGAAAATTCTTCAGGATAAGGAACGGATGCAGTAACATCACATGTCATGCCTGGATTAGTGCCCCAACTAACCTGAGGTACTATTTCGTCAATATTCAGCGTGTAAGTTTTATCAAATTTAGCATCAGAATCAGTCTTTAGGTTTTCTCGCCAATAGTTAACAAGGAAATCATAGTTTTCTGGAGTGTATTCTCGGTTTCTTAGGTAATCAAAGGTCTTTTCATCGGGGGCTACCAAACCTGCTCTTGCTCCTGCCTCGATTGACATATTGCATATTGGAGGGTTTTTTCGTTTGCCTTCAACTTTAATCTCAAATGATTTTGGTTTTTCTAACCAAAGTGTTTGTGATGCCAAAACATGTTCCACATCACTTGTACCAATTCCAAATGCCAGAGCCCCAAATGCTCCATGTGTAGATGTATGACTATCACCGCAAACAATTGTAGATCCAGGTAATGTTATACCCAATTGAGGACCAATAACATGAACAATTCCTTGATTAGGACTGTTTATGTCAAATAATTTAATTCCAAAATCTTTGCAATTTTTTTCCAAGGTTTTAATTTGAATAGAAGATGTCTGGTCCAGTATGGGCAAACCTCTATCGGTGGTTGGAACATTGTGATCCATTGTAGCTATTGTTAAATCAGGTCTTCGAACCTTTCTGTCATTTATTCGCAATCCATCAAATGCTTGTGGAGAGGTTACTTCATGTACTAGATGTCGATCGACATAAACCAAGGAAGGTCCATTGTCTTTTTCAACAACAACGTGAGAGTCCCAAATTTTTTCAAAAAGTGTTTTGCCCATTTTCAATCTAATCTGGTTTGTATTTGAACAAACCACCTGCTTCAATTATTTTTCCAATAATTTCCGAAAATGGTTTCATTTTATAGGTTTGATTTTTTGTTAAATTTTTAATTTCATTTAATTTGACATCAATTTCGATTTCATCACCTTCAGAAATTCCATTATATGCATCTTCGTCAATTTCAATTGGAAGTAAAAATGCACCATCAACGGCATTTCTATAAAATATACGCGCAAAGGACAGAGCCAGAACAGCCTTTATGCCTGAATGAGAAAGAGCTATTGGTGCATGTTCACGAGAGGAACCACAACCAAAATTTTTCCCCGATAAAATAAAATCACCTTCTTTTACCTTTGAGTGAAATTGAGGATCTAGTCCCTCCATGACATGGGTTGCTAATTCGGAATAATCATGGATTTTTAAATACTGGCCGGGGATTATGACATCCGTGTCAATGTTGTCCTGCTCATACTTGATTATGTTGCCTTTCATTTCAAGTCCCTCGGATCAGTTATTTTTCCGGTTACTGCAGATGCAGCTGCCACGAGTGGTGAAGAGAGATAGGTTTGTGATTCAACATGTCCCATTCGACCTGGAAAATTCCTGTTTGTGGTGCTAATACATATTTCATCTTTTGCAAGCACTCCCATATGAGCACCACAGCAAGCTCCACAAGTTGGCGGACCAACTGTAACTCCAGCATCCAAAAAGATCTTTAGTAGACCATTTTCCATTGCTCTTTTGTAGATAGAAATGGCGGCAGGTAAAACTTCGGTCCTTATCTTTACTTTTCTTCCTTTAAGAATTTTAGCTGCTGCTTCAAGATCCTCATATTTTGCGCCAGTACAAGAACCGATATAAGATTTATCCAACTCAACATTTGGAGCTTCTCTTACAACAGATGTATTTTCAGGAGAGAATGGTTTAGCAACAACAGGTTCCATCTCTGAACCTTCATATTCATAAATTTTCGAATATTCTGCATCAGCATCTCCATTTACAAGATTAATGTTAGATGCTCCACGACTTTCCAGGTAATTAACAACTTTCTGATCAGGTTCCACTATCCCATTTTTCGCTCCTGCTTCGGTAGTCATGTTACACAAGGTCAATCTACTTTCAACTGACATTTCATCAATTCCACTACCACCAAATTGCATTGTTTGATATGCACCACCATCAGTTCCGATATCCCCTATTATTTTTAAGATCAGATCTTTGGCCATAACATGGTCAGGTAGTTTTCCATTTAGTTTGAAGTACAAAGTTTCTGGAACCTTAAACCAGATTTTTCCATTAAGCAAAACATATGCAATGTCTGTATGTCCCAAACCTGCAGCGAAGGCACCTAGTGCACCAGTTGTATTTGTGTGAGAATCGCCACCCACATACACCTCTCCTGGCAAAACCATTGCTTCTTCATGAGAGATAGTATGACAGATACCATATTGTCCCATTCCATACTTGAAGTGTTTTTCTATCCCATAATTTTTTGTAAAATTTTGTAATTTGACGATATTTTCAGCAGAGATTTTTTCAGCAGATGGAACAAAATGATCTTCAGCCACCCAAACTTTGGAAGGATCCCATAACTTGTCAACATTAATTCCTTGTTTCTTCAATTTGTCAAAAACTTTGATAACCCCAGGACCAGAGACATCATGAACCATAACTTTGTCAACATTTGCAAATATAACATCATCCGGAGAAACTCGCTGTTTTCCTGAACCACGAGCAAGAATTTTTTCCACAATATTCATAACCGAAAAAACTTGCTTTACAGATTAAAAGCTTTTCAGAAGAATAAAAAAGAAAGGAAACTCGTATAATTCATGCCACTTACCGTATTTCCCTTAGTAGCCACAAGAAAAAGAGAAAAGTTTGATGTTTTTGAGGCACTTTTGGAGACATTGGAAAATAATCATGAAAATATTCAAGACGGTGATGTGGTGGTAATTTCAACAAAATACATCTCTAATTCACAAGGAAGAATAATAAATTTAGATGATGTGATACCATCAGTAAAGGGAAACGAAGTTTCCAAAAAATTTCAATTGAACCCTCAAATTGCAGAAGTTATTCTACGCGAGTCAGATAAAATTTTTGGAGGAATTACAGGGTTTGTTATCACCTCATCTAATAACATCATGGCCCCAAACGCAGGAATAGATAAATCAAATGCAAAGAAAAACCACGTGATACTTTATCCCAATAACCCATATTTGATAGGCGAACAAATTAGAAGAAAAATTTTCTTAAGATTCTTGATTCATGTCGGAATAATTCTTGTAGACAGTCGATTAATGCCTGCAAGAATTGGCACATCAGGAATAGCAATAGCTTGTGCCGGAATTGAACCAGTCTTAGACATGAGATCGCAAAAAGATCTTGATGGAAATTTATTGAAGGTTACCTTTCAAGCAGTCATCGACAACATCGCAACTATTGCAAATCACAAGATGGGAGAAGGGGCTGAATCAAAACCTTTTGCAATAGTTAGAGACTCTGGAGCAAAATTAACTGACAGAAAAATTAATCCATCTGAAATGACAATTTCGCCAGACCAATGTGTCTACGTTAGAGGTTTGGCAAACGCGCATATTTGATAAATTTTCCCTTGTGCTTTAAATAGAACCTTTCTTTTGGTCATTTTAATGGAGTACCTCACTAGTTATCCCAAAACAATTTCATTTTTGGACGGACTGAAGCATAGAATACTTGTAGATAACAAAGAAGGGGTAGAGCAATTACATATCGTAGTAAAGAAAAATTTTGAGGATCTTTTGAAAATATTTACTTCAGAGGGATTCACCAAAGTGAAATTCGAACACAAACAACCTGATCAAATTGGAAATGGGTTAAACCTTAAACTGAAAAAACCTTGGGAAATGCATGTTCGTATGGTAGAT
>JARRMG010000034.1:0-5667 GCA_037386265.1 Nitrosopumilaceae archaeon | reverse complement strand
AAAAAATGTTCAAACCATTTTTGACAATTATAAAGTAAAGCTTTCAACTCCTAGTTTGCCAGTTTTCGCTTGGAAACCAATGTTATTTGTTATCGGCACCATTGGAATATTCTACATGTGGAAATACATCAACACGATTTAAGAGGATTAAATTCCTAAAGTTTCCTCTTTAGTTAGCTCCAGGAATACTTTGTCTCCTACAGACAATCCCATTTCTTTGTATTCATGCATCTCAAGTTTTAATTGAGTAACTCCACTATTCATTCCAAAACCACCTCCTCCAGATAGCATTTTGTTTAGATCTTTCATCATATCATTCATGTTATTGAATCCCATGACCTTTGGGCCACCAAATGGATTTTGGGGAGGGGAGTTCCCTTCTTTGAGATCTTTTATGGAGGACAATGAAACTACAACATAAGGTGCACCATCAGGGGCAGAATCAATGCTTTTTACAACAAATTCTTTCTTCATGTATCAGGTATATCATCACGCCTTATAATTTTAGTTTTTATAGATTAGCATTATTTGCCAGTATTTTGAACCTTTAATTAGAAATTTTATGAATTTGAATCAGTGTCCGAAAATGGTTTGAAAACCCATCTGAAATACTATGGGATTTCACCGTGGGAAATAGAAGTATTGTACAGTTATCTGAATGCAAGATTTTCTATTTCGCAGGAAGAAATTGAGCAAGAGGATGAAGATTTTGTAAGTTTTCTAGAATGGGAAATACCATTAACATTCAATGAAGAATTTTTCAAATGGTTTGAATTCAAAAGATGGGAAAAAATCAAAGCCGTCTTCAAAGAAATGAAAAGACGGAGAGGTTCAGGAAATGCATTAAAAATTAAAATTGATTTTTTAGGAAATCCAAAAATTTCTTTTATTTTAGACACGGATGAAAAACAATGGTACGATAATGCAATAGAAAAATTAGATTTTGTTTTAGAATTACTTCCATATCACATGAACCCAGAAAAGTTGCCATCAGATGTTTCAGAGTTGATTTATAGATTTGATCCAAAAGCAATAAGATGGCGTTTGAATTTTGCATCATCCAAAGAAAAAAAGTATGTCTTTAGAGGAGATACTTGGATCCCTGTTAACTAAGTTCCTTTTGTAGTGGTTCTAAAAGTTCATGTAATTCTTTGTATTTAGATTCTAAAAATTCTAAAGCATCTGTTAATTTTTTTGATTTTCCGTATTTATACCGAATTAATTCGCGATGATGCCAAAACGTTTTTCCATCATCAACAGAAATAGTGGTAAAAAAATCGGAGCCTTTCAAGTTGTCAGGAAGTTTTACATTGTACGGAAAAAGCAGTTCAACTATAAACCACTCATCACCGTCTGGGTAGTCAGATCCTGTTTCAATATCGAAAAAAACATGTAATAAATCAGATTGCATCAATCCATCATCATTTATTGATGGGTGTTTAATTGCTGATTTTTTAAAATCAAGATTTACCAATTGAGGCTCAAAAAATCCCTTGATAATAGATTTTCTAAAAATTTTATTTGCTTCGTTTAGGTTCAACCGCAGAGTGATCTAAAAATAAACTAGACTATAACTTCTTAGGTCAGATCTAACCTAAACTTGAAGGGAGTCAAGTAATTGAGAGACAACAGTTGTAGGTTTTCCATTCTTTGAGATATTCTGTTTAGCAGGAGGGTTTTCTAAATAATTAGGGATTTTATCAGTAAGCCTTTCTGTAAAGGGAGAAATCAAATCATTTTTGTAGAAAATTCCGGTTGGAATCTTGTTACCCCATTCTAATGATTTAATCAAGGCTTGTGCTAATTTTTCATCAACTTCGGTTTGATCCGCATAATGCACCACAGGATCAAAATGAGTATCTTCAAGCTTGTAGATTCTTGAATGCCTCTCTGCAGCTTCTTTTGCTAAATCCGTCCCAGCATACCAATCTCTTGTATTGATGTCATTATAGGTCGGGCATGGTTGTAAAACATCAAGGAATGAAAGTCCTTTATGCTTAACTGCTTTCACAATTAGATCTTTTAGATGCCTTACATCATACGAATATGCTCTGGCCACAAAGGTAAAACCACTGGCTACTGCTAGACCTATTGGATTTACATTATAATTGGTGTTAGGAGAAGGGAGTGATTTTGTTTTTTCGCCCAATTTCAAGGTTGGAGATGCTTGTCCTTTGGTTAAACCATAAACGCCATTATCAAAAATTATGTAAGTCATGTCAATGTTTCTGCGCCCTGCAGCTACAAAATGACCAGCCCCTATTCCTAAACCGTCTCCATCGCCACCTACGGCAACCACAGTCAATTCTGGATTTGCAAGTTTGCCGCCTTGAGCAAAAGTCAAAACTCTACCGTGGAGAGTATGAATCCCATAAGTATTGATAAAATGAGAAGTTTTCCCCGAACAACCTATGCCAGAAAATATTGCAGCTTTATCACGTTCAATTCCCATTTCAGCTAATGCCATTTGTAATGCATTTACAATTCCAAAATCCCCACATCCAGGACACCAGTCATTATGCACTGTAGTTTTGTAATCAGCAAGTTTAAGCGCCATGTTCTAATACCTCTCGATGATTTGCTTTGTTATCAATAATTTTCTTTAAGGATTCATAAATTTCGGTGCTAGTCATCCCCCTACCAGTATATTTCAAAATGAAATAATCAATTTCGCGAGTAACGTTTTGCTTGAAAATTTTTCCTAGTTGGCCGGAGTGATTTGATTCAATGTCAATTATGACTTTTGTGTTTTTTATGAGTGATTTTACGATTTTAGAGGGAAATGGATGGATTAATTTTATTTGTACGAATCCAATTTCAATCCCATCTTGTTTGAGCATATCTAGCGCATCCAAAATTGGACCCTTTGTAGATCCCCAAGAAATTATGGTATAATCATGAATCCCATGAGAGACTACTTGATCAGATTCTGGAATTTGTTTTTGAATAAGATCTAATCTAGACATTCGCTTATCCATCATTTTTATTCTCATTTGAGGATCTTCTGTAATATGACCATATTCATCTGATTCATCACCTGTATTCCAAAATACCCCATTATCTAAACCAAGCCTAGAACGAGGAGAAATTCCATCCTCAGAGAATGCAAATCTCTTGTATTCCCCTTCTACTTTGTCTAACAATTTACCTCGATTAATGGTGATTTTTTCAGGATCAAATCTTTTGCATGTTACTACAGAACTAGAAAGAAATTTGTCCATCATGTGTATTACTGGTACTTGGTATACATCGGCATAGTTAAAGCATCTTCCTGTATCATAGAAGCTTTCTTCAATATCACCTGATGCATAAACAATTTTTGGAAAATCACCAAAGCTTCCAGCTACTGCAAAAGTTAAATCATCTTGACCATGTCTAGTTGGGAGTCCAGTAGAAGGACCGCTCCTTTGATAAAGAGTCAAAACAATAGGAACTTCGTTCATACCTGCCCATCCAATGGCCTCGGCCATTAAAGCAAACCCCGGTCCAGATGTAGATGTAGACGATCTTGTTCCAGTCAAAGATGAACCAATCATCATACCAATTGCGGAGATTTCATCTTCTGTTTGTATTACTGCAGTTGAACCAGGACGATCATTTTGGACCTCTAAAATTTCATTTGATTCAAGAAAAACACTTTCATCAGATGCAGGAGTTATTGGATAGTAAGATTGGAAACGACATCCACTTACCATTTTTCCAATGGAAGTTCCCTGATGACCTTGAACAAGAATAGTATCAGGTTGTTTTTCTATCCCAGGTAATGTTAAATCAAAGTCTGTAAATTTAGAGGTTGCAAAATTGTAAGAGTAAGTTGCAGCCTGCTTATTAATTTCGGCTATTTGAGGTTTTTTGGAAAAGATAGAATCTATTGATTTAAGAAGTGAGTCTGGAGGCATTCTAATTAAGCCTAATGAAAGTGAGACCCCTATCACATTATACATTCTTACAAGTCCCTTGAGTCTGGGATTTTCAGTTTCTTCAGCAAGACTTGCAAGAATGCTTTTGAATGAGACAGGATAAAGTCGAATTCCTTTCTCTTTTGCTAGTTCCAAAACACCTTCAATAGTAAAGGGTTTATTTTTTGATTCTAATTCATCGTGTAATCTTTTTTTAAAAAAATTGTCCAAAGTATGAACAGATTCAGTTGTAATGTTCTGTAAATCAGAATCATAAATTATTGCCCCCCCAGAATTCACCTCAGAGTAATGTCTAAAGATTGTTTCAGCATCAAAAGAAATCATTAATGTCACATCATTAAGATTTGAACGAATTGGTTTATCAGAAATTCTTACGGTAAAGTAACTATGTTCGCCTTTAATATTGGAGTGAAATTCTCTTTTTCCAAATACTTGATATCCCAATTCAGCACATACTTTGGAAAAAACATTAGCTCCTGATTCAACTCCGCTCCCTTGCGGTCCACCAATTAACCAAGTAAAATCAACAGAATCCATAGTAAATTACCAATTTTTTGCAGATATTAATAACATGGTGAACATATTTTGCTAACCACCTGTAGCTGCATCAAACAGCGCACATTCACATTTATCACGTTCACCACAATAAGGACAAACACAAACACATTTTTCTATCGAATTTCCACATTCTACACAAATAGCAAATTCTTCTTCCTCTTCAGAATTCATCTGAGAAGTCTAGAAAGAAATCGTATAAATGGTTTGAGATGAATTTCAGTTATGATGAAGAAAAAACGAGTGTTTCTAACAAGAACTCTTCATGATTTTGCATTAAAAGAATTGAAAAAACAATATGATATTGAAATTCATTCTGGAAAAATTCCAATTCCAAAGAAAAAATTAGGATCCAAAATTAAAGACATAGACGGCCTCATTTGTTTTCCTTACGACATGATTGATAGAGAATTAATCGATTGTGCAAAAAATCTCAAGGTGATTAGCACATTCAGTGTGGGATTTGATCATATTGACACAGAATATGCAAAAGAGAGAAAAATCAGAGTTGGATACACCCCTGAAGTTCTTACCCGAACCACAGCAGACCTTGCATTCTCGTTAATGCTTGATGTTTTGCGTCGGGTTTCAGAAGGAGATAGAACAATAAGAAATGGAAATTGGAAGGAGATCTACGGTGCATATGATTATGTAGGTACAGATTTGCAGGATAAGACTTTGGGAATTTTTGGGATGGGAAGAATCGGCAGTGCCTTAGCAAAACGAGCAAAATCATTTGACATGAAAATAATATACCATAACCGAAACAAAGTTAGTAAAACAAAAGAAAAAACATTAGGAGTAAAATATGTATCCTTTAAAAAATTATTGGCCCAAAGCGATATTATTTCAATTCATGTACCACACTCAAAACAAACAGATCAATTATTTGACAAAAAAATTTTTAGAAAGATGAAAAATTCATCGTTTTTAGTTAATACCGCCAGAGGAAAAATAATTAGTGAAAATGACCTAACTGAGGCATTAAAGAGTAAAATAATCGCAGGTGCAGGACTAGATGTTTTTGAATTGGAGCCTATTGGAAAAAATCACCCTCTTACAAAAATTGACAATGTTGTATTAGCTCCGCACATTGGAAGTTCTACGAAAGAGACTAGATCAAAAATGGCTAAAATTACAATAGAAAATATCCAATTGGGCATTGTAGGTAAAAAACCAAAATTTTCTGTAG
>JARRMG010000033.1:0-9546 GCA_037386265.1 Nitrosopumilaceae archaeon | reverse complement strand
AAGTCCTCTTTTTGTTTTATCTTCCATTACGAGGTCCGAATCGCCATCCTTGATGAAGTAAAAGGAACCTTTCTTTAAGATAGGAAGGTCTAATAGCAATTTATTTTTCCACTGGATTTCCTATCATGTTTCCCCATTCAGTCCATGAACCATCATAGTTTCGAACTTTGGGATAGCCGAGGAGATATTTTAATACGAACCAACTATGAGAAGATCTTTCTCCAATTCTACAATAGCAAATAACATCTTTGTCTGGAGTAACGCCTTTTGGTTCATAATTTTGTTTTAGATCATCTACTGATTTGAAAGTTCCATCTGCATCATTTACTGCAGTTGCCCAAGGAATGTTGTTAGCCCCTGGAATATGACCTCCTCTTTGTGCATGTTCCATAGGATATTCAGGAGGAGCAGTTATCTCTCCAGTAAATTCAGCAGGAGATCTTACATCTACCATAACTGTATCTTCTTTGTCTAAAGCTCTGCTAACATCAAATAGGTAAGCTCTTAATCCTTCATCAGGAGGCTGAGCAACATATTTTGTTTGTTGTATTTGTGGTTCTTCAGTAGTGTATTCCCTATTTTCTAATTCCCATTTTTTTCTTCCACCATTCATGATCTTTAGATTCTCATGTCCATAAATTTTGAAAACCCAAAAGACAAATGCTGCAAACCAATTATTAAAATCGCCATAAAGAATCACTTCGGTGTCAGCCTTTATTCCATTTTTGGACATTAGCTCTTCAAATTTTCTTTTGCTAATAATATCTCTAGTAACTGGATCGTTAATGTCTCTCTTCCACCAAATTAAACTGGCTTCCTTAATGTGGCCCTTTTGATATCCATTTACAGGATCATAGTCAACTTCAACTAATTTTCTATTTTCATTTGGAGGGTTTTGAGACATCCATTCAGTGTCAACTAAAACCTCGGGATGGGCATAACTCATATTTTATTTCAAACTTGTTTGCATACTTAATTGTTTTTCCAAGAAAAAAATCAGAAAATATCATTTTTATGTAAATAGCATTTAGAAGAACCGATTGAAGTTAAAAAAAGTCGCAATTGTAAGCAAAGTCGGCTCAAAAGAATCTGAAGAAACTGCCAAGGACGTAGCAAAAAAATTTCTTGCAAAAAAATCCAAAGTGTACACAATAGCACCCATACAAGTAGAAGGATCAGTTAGGATTGATTCTTTAGAGGATCTAAAAAAAGAAAACTTGGATCTTGTAGTAACTCTAGGAGGCGATGGAACGACATTAAGAGTTTTTAGATATTTAGAAAACGAAACACCCATTCTCACAATAAATGTTGGAGGCAACAGAGGAATTCTTGCAGAAATCACAATTGATGAAATAGATGAGGCGATAAATCAGATTTTAAAGGGTAAATTCTTTTTAGATAAAAGAACTCGAGTAGTGGCTTCGTGTGGTGGAAAAGAATTTCCGCCAGCACTAAATGAAATTTACATCAGCAGAACAAATCTTACAAAAACTGCAGAGATCGAAATAAAATTTCAAAATGATACAGTTAAACAAAAAATGGATGGTGTGATAATTGCTACTCCAAGTGGATCAACTGGTCATTCTTTTTCTTTGGGCGGGCCAATCCTTCATGAAAGTTTAGATGTTCTTATAATAACCCCTGTTGCACCAGTCTACCGATTAGAATCTATTGTAGTACCAGATGAAAAAATAGAAATAATTTCATCTCACGATTGTAATATTGTTATGGATGCACAGGTTGTAAAATCTGCAGGGTATGAGGAACCAATAATTATAAAAAAATTCAAAAAACCAGCTATCTTCATAAGATTAAAGAAAAGAGGACTTAGACAGATGAGTAAACTTGGATTTTAGAATATTAGATGCTAGTGCATTTTATGCAGGGGTTCCAGATTAAAAATTAGAGAACCAGATAAAACCTCAATCAATCTTGCAATTAAATCCTCAAAAAGTACCGGCGATTATCAACAACTGTCAAAGCAAGATATTTCAATAATTGCCTTGTGTATTGATCTGAAAGGTGAAATAATTACAGATGATTTTGCAATATCAAATGTTGCAAAAAATTTGAGCCTCAAAATATCACCCATTATGACAAAGGGAATTAAGGACGTTGGAAGATGGATCCATTATTGTCCAGGTTGTCGCTCAAATCATAAAAATGGGAAAGAATGCCCTAGTTGTGGAACGCCCTTGAAACGAAAATTACTCAAGGGGCAAACCCCTACCGTGCCACTCAACGAATGAGCCATCATATAATTTCACATTAGGAAATCCTGATACACGTAATTGAAAGAAAAGACTTGATGCCCTATGACCATGCATGCAATAACAAACAATCTCAGATTTTTTTGAGATTTTATTATCCAAAAAAAGATTCTCTAAAGAAACCCTATCTTTGAATAATTTTCCCTCATAAGAAATGCCATCAGTGAATGGAATTAATTTCGAATTGGGTAAATGCCCCATCATAAATTCTTGCAAAGTTCTTGCATCTAAGATTTCAAATTTACTTAGATTATCTTTGAGATTTTTAGCGTCTATTCTAATTTCATTATTGATTTTTGGATTAAAAATCAAAGATGGTAAAGAAAAAATTTGTCTTGTGAATTCAAATCCCTCTTCCTTTAATTGAGAAACACTTGCATCCAAAAGAAAAGTTTTCTCATGACCGTAATACATCAGTGTCCATGCAATCCGCGTAGAAGAAGAATCCATTGAATCTCCAACAAGCACTACAGTTTTTGTGTGATCAATTCCAAGAGAACCAAAAAGCGTTGAGGCTTCTTTTTCATCTAATACTAAATTTGATCCATATTGATCAAATTTTATTACATGTTCTATTGTTACATTTTGAGAATTTTCTAAATGACCGTAAAGAAATATTGGTTTGGGCCTAGTGTATAAAATAACTAAATGCTCATCAGATAAATTTATTCTTAACCAATCAATAGAAACAAGCATGTTATTGACCCCAATTTTTTAATTTATTTAATGATGTCATGAATCATGTAGTGTTTTTTGGTTTGATTTTTTAAGAAATTTACTTTCCGTTTCAAGCATCTTTTTAATTTTTTTGGAACGAGCTTCTCCAAGTCCTTCCACCTTAGAAAGTTCAGAAGTAGTTGCATTTAGAACCTTTAGTGGAGAACCAAATTTTTCAAGCATTCGTATTGCAAATTTTTCCCCTATTCCAGGCAAACTGCACAATGATGAAAGTTGTTGTTTTTCCAAATCACTAGATTTCCTTATTTTTTTCAAAAAAGGTCCCTTTGGAGAGTCCTTCCTAGAGCACATTGATAGTAGCAATTTGGCCGTATGCATTGCACTAGGAGTGGGAATTATTGGAATCTTAAAATCGATGACAACTGTCGAGAGAGCCCCATAAAATACCAACGGGTTCTCAGTAATCTCTTCTATTTCATCGACGTTTCCTTCCATTAAAACCACAGGAAAGTCAAAATTTTCTTTCAGTCTAGTACACTGATCAAACAACCTACCATCAAAAATTGAAGATAAAAGATCTCTGATGCTTTTTCTTTCTACAATTATTTCAGGAGCTACGATGTAATCTCCAATAGGAAGAGTTTTCATCTCTACATTCAAACCAACAGATTTGAGTAGATCCGGAATTCCACTTTTTTTCTCTCGTTCATCCACTACTATTCTTAAATTTTCTAATTTCACCAAATCTAATTACACTAATTTGTTAATGTTGAACCGCCGGATGTACTTCCCTTCATCATTTCGGTAATTTTGGACTCTTGTTCTTTCAGGGTTTCTTTTAGTCTGGTTTCTTGCTTTTCTAAAACAGTGGAACGTGTTTTTGTTAGTTCCTGTCTTTCTTCAAGTTCATCAATTAATTCTTTTTTTGATGATTTTATCAAAATAGTACCTGCATGTTTATAGACAATATCTTCATCGGTTGCTTTTTTTAATTCTTCAAGAGATTTTTCAGTCTCAATTTTTTCCATTTGAATTTGTTGCTTTTGTTGCATTATAACCTGAAGGTTTTGTTGAGATTGTTGCATCTTCATTAATTGTTCTTGAAGCCAAGGAGGCATTTGACCAGCAGACATGTTATAGGTTTGATGAGAGTTTCATTATATCTTTACCGGATGGACTTATGAAGAATAATACTGAGATATTCTTTTTTCAAGCATATCCAAATAGTCATTTGGGTTTTTGATAAATTCAGTTCGAGTGTTTTTTTCACTAGATACCAAAATCACGATTTGCTCTATTTTTATACCCGTAAGCTCTCGGAACATTTCTCCATACGAAGTAGCTTGGATAAAGTGATCAGTTAACCATTCTTCCTTTTGGTTGCTTCGTTTTGTTTTGTAATCAATTATAGACAAGGTACCATCATATTTTGCAACACAGTCAGAAGTTCCTGCTAATTTCATTTTATCGCTGTACAATCTTAATTCTATGCCGTGAATATCATTAATCTTATCAACAAATGGAACGAGATTACTAAAATGGGCCTCTGATAAAAGCCGAGGTTTTTCCATGGTTTCTAGACCATTAAGATAATCTTCAATTAATTTGTGAGTTTCAGATCCAATAATTGCTGCTTCTTGAGTGATATAGTTGGAAGCAACTTCTTGTTCTCTCCATTGTTGGAGGCTTTGTTGTTTCTCTATGGACTGTGTTTTTTGCAACATAGTTGTAATTGATGGATAAATTTTTCCACTTGGAGTTTGATAATAATGTCCATCATCTTTTTCGATGAGTTGGGATTGAGTGAAATTTATTGGAATGTGATTAAATTTACTCATTTTTTTCTCTCAACATACTTTAGATAATAGCATTATGAACGATATCCAATTTTACTATTGAGAATTATTAATCATCTACTGAATTAATTGTATCATAGCTTGCCTGAATTAATCTCAAGGTAGAGTTAAGATTAGCTCTTAGATGAGGCAGATGATCAGACTCTATTGTTACAGATATTTTTTTATTAATTTTGAAATTGGTTTTTGTAGGATTTTCAGGATAAAATTTGTTATCTGTATTTATCGAGTCAAAAATTGCTTTATTTTTCTTGTTTGCATCAATTATAATTTTTGCACTAAAGTTTGACGTCATAAGCCGTTCCAGCAATTTTGAAGTTGCATTTTTTGCAAGACCAAATTCCCACTGCATCTCTTCCAAATTGGTTGGAACCACAATCTGGACAAGTTCTTTTTTCTTTTAGTTGATGGTGCACTTTTGTATACTGTTTTCGAAGTTTAATACCATACCTAGCTCCTAGTCCTTTTAGTGATTTTTTCTTGGCCATTTTATTGACTGCCTTGACCTGCTTGTTTTAAAGTTTCTCTAATTTGGGCGCCTGCTTTAATTGAAAGTTCACCACACTTGACGATTTCATCAACAGTAAATCCATCATGTCCTCCTTTTTGAAGTGCAACAATATTTCCATCTGAATCAGTAGTAATTGTAATTCTAGAATCCATGCTTGCCCATTCATCACCATTAGGGTCAACAACAATATGGTTTCCAATTTTACCCATGGTGATCGAGACAGGTATTGTAGTCGTTGGCAAGGCAGATTCTTCCCCTTCTACAAGAGTAGGAACATCATCTTTCATCTCCCATTTTGGCATTTTTGATGCTGTAACAGCTGCAGTAGCTGCATAAGAGCATGCATCAAACAAATTACCATCATAATCAACTACGACAATATCGGCAAAAACTCCTACAACAGATTTGTTTTTTTCAATTACTAATTGAGATACATCAACCATGTGACTTTCTCGTATTCCTCTGTCTACAACTCGAGCCAATTCAATAACATCTGGTCCTGGAGGCCCAGTCTCTACACTAGGATGAGATAAGGGTAAAAGTTCTGCCGTACAAATAAAAATTCCTTTATCACCCATATCTGGAAATGGTCTATCTGGTTGAATTTTTACTCCACAAACTGCTTCTGTGTCACCTAACCTAACCCTTGCAGATCCATTTGCTTTTGGAATTGCATTTATCTCAACAGTTAATTTTCTTGGTTCATCAAAACCTCTACCGTCAATTCTTTTTCCTTGTTCTAACAACTCTAGAATTTGAGATTTTTTTAGTTCGTCAATTACAGAAGTGGTCATTTATTGATCTCCTCCATTTTGAAAATATTTTTCATTTAGTGCTTTCTTTTGTAAATCATAAACTATCTTACAGCCATCTACTCCAACTTCAACACATTTTTTAAATTCCTCCGGAGTCAAAACCCCATCTAATTGTAAGAGAGTTACTTTTTCAAGGTTTGGCATGTAGCCAATTGGCATATCTGCTTGACCTGCTTGGTCTTCTTCATTGTTTACATCAAGAACTATAGTGTCTGCTACTTTTCCAGCAGCACAAGCTGCTACCATATCCCTCATTGGAATTCCAGCATCAGCCAGAGCCACGGATGCTGCAGATAATGCTGCACAACGAGTTCCTCCATCAGCTTGAAGAACCTCTATGAAAACATCTACAGCAGTTCTTGGGAATTTTTCCAGCATTACTGCTGGCAATAAAGCTTCTTTAATGACCTTAGAAATCTCAATTTCTCTTCTAGAAGGTGCAGGGTTTTTTCTTTCTCCTACCGAGAAAGGTTCCATATGATATCTTACTCTCAATATTCCAGTGTCAGTATCAGACATGTGTTTTGGGTGAACATCTCTTGGACCAAAAACTCCAACTAGAATTTTATTATCTCCAAATTCAATATAGGCTGAACCATCTGCATTTTTCAATCCACCTGCTTTTATCATTATACGACGTGGCTCGTCTATTTTTCTACCATCACAACGAATACCATTCTCATCCAATAATACTAGAGTGCTTTCTCTACCACCCATTATGATTCACCATTTGATTCTAACATTTCTTTCACTTGATCAGTCAAATTTGCAACGTGTGCTTGCTCATTTACCATTTCTATGGCTTTTTTGGCCTTTAATAATCCCTCGGGATTTTCACAGGAAACAACCACCCAACCATTTTGCCCAATGGTAATTACAGCATCTGTAGCTCCCTCTATAGTTTGAATCATAGTTCCTCTCTTTCCTATCAAACGTGGAACTTTGCTTGGAGAGATTTTTATAAGATCTCCTGAATCAATTTTTCCAAGGTCTCTATCTGCAATAGTAACCAAAGGATCACGTGTGCGGTCAAAATTGGCTATTCTAGCTGCAACCAAATCACCTGCCTTTAATTTTGAAGTTAGTTCATCAGCATGAGCAGAAAAATCTCTTCCAAATACATCCTGGGCAGGTAAGAATCCGACATAGCAAGAATTGATATCAAGTTCCCAAGATAGTGAAGTATGAGAAATGACTTTGCCAATAACCAAGTCGTTTATTTTTGGAATATATTTTCCTGTAAGGGAAATCACCTTAACTGAATCATCGTAAATTTCGGAAATACCAATGGTAGTTGAGATTATCTTATTTCCTTCTAAAACTACATTTTGCTCTGGTCTAAATGGGCCAGTGGTATCAACATCGCCAGGTATAACATATTTTCTTTTATTATCCATTATTGCATTACCTCAACTGTAGCAGAGCCTTTTGTTATAGAGCCTAATCTATCTATCACGTTTGGCCTTGCTGCAGCGGGTATTTCAAGTATTGCTTTTAAGGAACCATTATTTTGCCATTCTTCTTTTTTTAAGGAACCTACAGATTTCAAAACAGCATAAGATTGAGATGCAAACTGAGCTGGTATTGTTATTTCTAATGAAAGATTTTCAGACTTGAGAGGAATTATTGAACGAAGTTTTTCGACAATGTCTTTGACTTGTTCATCAACACTCTTTTGTGGATCTATAGAAACTCGAGCATCTTTAAGAGCTTGTTCAATTCTTATTGGAGGATGAGGTAAATGGGTCCTTGGATCTACGTATGTTTTTGCAATAAATTCAACAAGTTGTTTCTTTTTTTCATCTACCATTTTTCGTCTTTGATCAGTGGTTAGATTTAGATCTCCTTTCTTTAGAATTATTTGTGCAATCTCGGTTTGGTCTTCAGTTTTGAAGGCTTTTAATAATTTCTCAGTGGAAGGTTTTGTCCCTTTCGAGGAGTCAGTGTAAATATCATCTGATACAAGGACAGAAGAAATATCCTTTTTCTTTCCTAGCTTGTAGTCTAATGCAGGATCTGGTTTTACCAAAATTTCAAATTTTTCACCCTCAAAAGAATACTTTACCACAGTCACATCGGCCATTATCGATTAGGGTTAGACAAATCAGTATTTATCTATAGGCAAAACTAGCTAGATTTTTATGTGGACTTTGAAAATTTTCGAATAAGATTTGTCTTCTTTAGAGATTATTTCAAAAGATGAGCGCAAAATGTCAATTAAGCTAAAAGGAGTACCTTTGCAATATGCAAATGCACTTAGACGTTTATGCCTTAACGGAGTACCAGTTTTTGCAGTGGATACTGTAGATATTATTGAAAATTCCTCAGTTTTGCCTGATGAGGGTCTTGCTCATAGACTAGGATTAGTTCCACTAAGAACTGACCTTGCAAGATTTAATGAACCATCAAAATGTGAGTGCCAAAGTGAAACAGGATGTTCAAATTGCAAAGTAATGCTTGTCCTAGATTCTGGAGATACTGACGTTACAAAAACTGTGTATACTGATGAATTGACATCGGAAGACGATTCTGTAAAACCAACCTCAGAAAAAATTCCAATTGTACAGCTAGCACCAGGACAAAGAGTAAAGATAGAATGTTATGCTAGGCTCGGGCGCGGCAGAGAGCATGCCAAATGGAATTCATCTAACATTGCGACTCTAGTAGAAACAGAAAAGGAAGATGAAAGAATCCTAACAGTAGAATCCACAGGTGCCTTAAATCCCGAACAAATTATCTTAGCTGGAGTAGATGAACTTGGAAAGAATATTGAAGAGTTCAAAAGAACGATCGGCGAATTGAACGAATAAACCAAGCACACATATTATATTTGGGTTTTAAACCGCATTATTCACATGACCAGTCAAGTAGTATTACAAATGGCAAAGGATCTCAAGAAGGCATCCACCAAAAACAATGCTCCAATTTGGGCAAAATTGGCTGAATATGCCCTCAAGCCATCTGTTGCACGAAGAGACATCAATTTGTACAAAATAGGTCAGCTAACGAAAGACAATGACACAGTTGTCTTTCCGGGCAAAGTCCTAGGAACAGGAAATATAGCTCACAAAATCACACTGTGTTCGTTTTCCATTTCAGATTCAGCAGCTACAAAAATTATCAAAAATGGGGGAAATTTGATTTCATATTCAGACTTGATAGAAAAATATCCTTCTGGAAAAGGAGTGATTTTACTTGGCTAGCCAAGAGAATCCGCTTGCAATTGATGCACCCATTGTGGTAGATGCAACTGATCATATAGCAGGTAGACTTTCCTCACAGGTAGCAAAACTACTCATTAAAGGTAACAGAGTTTCAATAGTAAATTGTGACAAAATAATGATTAGTGGAACTAGAAGTAACATCATTAAGGAATACAGAGAATTCTTAGAAATTAACAGTATTAACCACTGGAA
>JARRMG010000032.1:0-6352 GCA_037386265.1 Nitrosopumilaceae archaeon | reverse complement strand
AACCAATGTTCCAGTTGTTGCAGCTACCAATCTATGAGTCCATTCTATGATATAATCTGCTCTTGGCAAGACTCCATCAGGACATAGTGGCCATTCAGGACATGTTAATCCAAGTCCTGCAGATGAAACATAACCGCCAATAAACATCAGTGAGTACAAAACTACTAACGATGCTAGTGCGAGATATTTTAAAATCAAAATTATTCTAATGTTTAACTTACAGTTACTTGACCTGTCATCCATGGATGAACCATACAAAAGTATGGATAGACACCTGCACCATCAAAGGTAAATTCAAAGGTAGTACCTGACAAAAACAAGCCACTGTCAAAAACTCCTGATGGCCCATCAGCACTAGTTCCAGCAGTCACAGTATGTGCTGCAGTATCAACATTATCCCATACAATAGTATCTCCAACTTGAATCTCCAAAGAATTCGGGTTCTGGTGTTGGTTCTGGTTCGGGTTCTGGTGTTGGTTCTGGTTCGGGTTCTGGTGTTGGTTCTGGTGTTACAACCATATCACCAGTTGATCCTGATTCAGTTGGGGGAATTGCAACGCACTTTCCTTTGTAAGAAAGATCAACACCTTCTACATGCATTTTACACATATTATCATAAGTTACTCCATCCATGCCACACACAGGATTATCCTCATTTGTGCAAACTTTTTCTTTTTCAATTCCAGGTTTAGGTGGAGCATTTTCCAGATAACCAGGATCAGCTGCAATCATTCCCAGTATTCCTGCAATGAGCAGTCCAACTACAACAATTATCCCATAAGTAAGATTCATCTCATCCACCAGTTAACTTTGCAAACTGTTCGTTTTTACTTAATTTTTCCATAAATTCAATATTAGATAATGCCACAACTGCTGATTCAACAACTGGCTTGTCAGGATCATTGAGAGCCTTTTCAAGTGCCTCTTTTGCATCTTTAGAACCAATAACTCCAAGTGCAATTGCAGCTTCATGTCTTACAAACATACTTGGATCGTTTAGAGTTGCATCAACTAAAGGAGTGATTCCACTTGACAAGCACATTTGCCCCAAGGAAAACGCTGCCTCATGTCTTACTAATTCATTATCATCATGTTTTAGGACCTTGGCAATATGAGGAATTTTATCTTCGCCCCCAAAATCAACCAGAATACAAGTTGCCCTAGTTCTCACCACATAATCTGGATGATCCAAAAGATTCACAAAATAAGGAACGTCCTTTTGTTCATATTTTACCTCCATTTCTGCAAAAAGTTGAAGTCTATCATCAGTAACTACTTGCATTTAGCCTTGGAGGATTTTGAGTCCTATATTAGGTTAATCTAGAATTTCAGACTATTTTGAAATGAAATAGAGAACGAATTACCATTTACAATCAAGAAGCAGTTATCGGGGAAAAAGTAAACGATGAATCTGCAGGAAAACAGAAACGAATTCTAGGGGCAACTAAACCTAACAGAGTTTTCCTCCATCTGCCTGATTTATGGGAAATGGCAGTTCATCGTCAATAATATAATGTGAACATAATACTTAAGATTGATCCTATACATTGAAAATCCCAATGCCAACTATTGAAAATAAGCATATTTCTTAAATTCAATGAAGTTGTATTTCATACGAGGTCAAGGCCTAAAAAAATTGGAATAGTCTATGTGCGTTAACGTCATTTCGTGCAGACAAGGCTTTGAATCTCAATAATTTCAAGCGAATGTTGTATTATGGTTACATGTAGAAAATGTGGAAAAGAAATTGAAGTGGAAGAAGAGAATCGTAAAAATCGTGTAGATAACCGAAGAGGTAAAACCGTAAGTGATAAAATATGTTCGGAGTGTAATTAATTTTAGCAGAAAAACAAACTATAGGTTTTGTATTTAATGAAATTTTAGATATGTATTTAATGGAAAAAATGTGATTAATCCTAATGAGTGCAGTAATAGGACAAAAAGCACCAAATTTAGGAGTATCAGAGTGGGTTCAAGGAGCACCTACCAATTTCGATCAAGAAAAAGACAAAATTGTACTAGTAGAAGTCTTTCAAGTTAATTGCCCAGGTTGTTTTATGCATGCCATTCCAGAAGCCATCAATATTTACAATAAATACAAAGATGATGGAGTAAGGGTTTTAGGAATTGCAACTGCTTTTGAGGATTTTGATAAAAATACACTAGACAATCTAAAGATGCTTGTAGAAACAGGAGAGGTTATCGGAGAAACCAAGAACGCCCTTTCAATGTATGGACAATTGAAAGACGGTAACAAGTTGCCATTTAAGATCCCATTTCCATTGGGAATGGATAACCTAACTAAAATTAACGGTGATGTAAGCCAAGAGCAAATTATGAAATTTATTTATGCACAGCTTCCAGAATTTGATTCCCAACCAGAAGACTACAAATCGCAAATAATTCAAAGAGTAAAAGATCATTTAATGTCTAAAGAGTATTCAGCTGAAACTTTTGAAAAATATCAATTACAAGGAACACCTTCTACTATCCTAGTTGACAGAAAAGGAATCTTAAGAGAGGTATCTTTCGGACAAGCAGGACATATAGATTCAATGATTCAAAAACTAATCGCAGAAGGATAATCACAACGCAATTAATCAATTTTTTTCACCTTTTTGCCTTTTGCCTAATTTTTAAAAAATATTCATATGAACACTGAAAACATACAATTAGAAAAAAGACTCATCGAGCAAGAAATCAAAGTTCTAAAACAACAACTATATCAATTTGAGGAATAAGTATTCCTCAATTTTTCTATTCTAAAATTTTCATAATAAAATTACGTTAATTTGAATTATTTTCAGAGTTGTCATCAAAATCACCCAGTTTGATTCAAGATGAGGTTTTTTGAGGTTTAGCTTTTGTTTTTTTGGAAATTGATTTAGATTTCTTGGAGCTTGGTTTTCTTGATTTATTCTCAAGAAGACCAATTGCTTTTTTGTTTGAAAAAAGCCATGCCTTGAACATTTTTTCAAAAACATCGTTTAGTTGGCTTTCTGAATCACCTACTTGATTTTTGTAGTCTTCCCAAGCTTTGATGATAGATTGGTTATTTTTCTTCAAAAATGTTAACGCTTCTTTTTTTCCCAACTTAGAATTTGGCTTGCATTTGGCATTTTATGTGTTAAGTTATCAAAAATTCCCTATATGAAGAGGACAACTGCAATCGACAATGCCACAACAATACAAAACCCTCCAATTATTGCAATTTTATCATTTTCCAATAAAAATAAAAATTAGTTTTCAAAATAAAAACAATTCAGATTTTGTTAAAAATTCAAGAAATGTTGTTTTAAAAAAATTAGATACTAAACAGTAAAGACATAATTGAATAATACACAATCACACTAACTGCTATTGCAATTACACCGATAGTAGACTTTTTCAAACCTTACTCAACCGCATTACAATTAAGGCAGGGGTAGCAAAATACATTCCTAAATTCAACAAAATTATGCCGGTTCCATATCCAATCACTTCAATATCTGAATTTACATCCACATAATTCAAAATCGATAGGCTAGAGATTAAGGGAGTAATTGATAGTTTAACCAACTCTTTGAAGATTGGATTATCACGTTCATAATCTGCTATTGTTGGACTAAAAGAATAGTAAAAAAGATTAAAAGAATTCATGAATGCAGATCCTGATTCGGTTTGAAGGAGTTTGCCATCTCTAATCTCTCTTAATTGTTGTACCTGTGGTGCAAGTTCAGAACCATATGTTGCAGTTGCAATCAGACAACCACCACCCGAGATTTGTTCTTGTGAATCAGAATCAATTTCCACATCACCTTCTTCCATTTCATCCAAATTTTCCAGATAGTTTGTTGCAAAAACATCTACTTTGTTATTTCCTGAGCCAGTAAAGTTCATTGTGATAAAAGCTATTTTATAATTGGATTTTACTACAGGGAAATATTCTTGTCCATTAAGATTAAAAGTAAAATTTCCACTAAGTAAATCTCTTGGAATAATTAACTCTCCCAAATTATTTTCAAGACTACTAACTATGTGAAGCGTTAGTTTTTTCTGGTCTTTATCAAAATCAATTTGAGATACATCAAAGTTTGATGTAGTTGTAATTTCAAAGACATGTCCGCCAGTCTCAATTTCAAATCTGTTTACTAATCCTGTTGCATCGGAAATAGCTCCAAACGCAGGGGTAAAAACTAGAACAAGTAGTGATAATAGTAAAAAATGTAATTTCAATTTTATGCTGCTGGTGCACCGACTCTATTTCTAAGTTCTTTATCTTGAGCGATTCTTGGATGTTGTGGATCTGCTAAGATTATTTCAAACCAATAGTGCATTCCGTCTTTGTAGACAAAATAAGAACCCAAAAGTTTCATGTTTGGATATTTTTCAAGAACTCTTCGCTCTGAAACTGTTTTCATGTTGTCATCAGCCTTTATTCTAGTTACACCAAGATGTTTTGGCCTTCTGCCACCAGTAGGTCTTTGTTTTCTCATACCACCAGTTCCTACTCTAGCTCGAACTACAACAATTCCTTGCTTTGCTTTGTAACCTAGTCTTCGTGCTCTTTGAATCCGACTGGGTTTATCAATTCGGGTAATAGCATTTTGTTTACGCCATCCTACTATTCGATCTCGAATATCTGGAGAATTTTCATTCCAAAGTCTAATCCAAACCTTATCTTGTACACTAGGCATATCGGCTTTAGAAAAAACCCCTTTAATAACTGTAAAACAGCATAAAGAAAATCTAAAATCTTTAAAATTCTCTAAGAGCGGGTTTTCACCACACTCAAAGAGTTGCATCCGCAGAAAACTCGATGTTTAGATTTGAGCAAAGATATTAAAAAAGATTCCTAAGAAATTATTGCGGTTTTTATTACTCAATTAAATTATTAGTCAATGTGAAAATAGGTTTCATAATTATTGGAATTGTTGTTTTAGGTCTTCTTCCTAATGCCTTTGCTGCGCCCTCAGCACAAATTGTCATGGAAAAGACAACTTTCAGTTATGGTGAAAAATTATCCTATATTATCGAGGTAAGTGAAATAACAGGAGATTTGGCAATAATCCACATTCGAGATGAGACAGGCAAGGGCAGTAGTGCAATCCCAATAGAAATTTCAAAATTAAAGACTGAAGTTCCTTCACCCTATCCATTTGAAAAACAGGTTTTCCCCGAAGGCAAGTATTTTATTGACTTGCAGTATTCTGGAGCAGAATATACTACTGAATTTAATTTGATTGACTCAGGCAATATTGTGATTCCCTTTCAAACAAAACAGATTGCGTACAATTGGATAAACAATCAAGTATCTAGTGGAATACTCATTGATTCAATTCAAAAAACGGTTGAAAAAGATGCAATAAACATCCCATATGAAATTGATAGATACAATATTGGTAAAATTTTCATTCCAGAATGGATGAAAATAACAACCGTATGGTGGCTTGAGGAAAAAATTTCTGATGAAACATATTCAAATGCATTTCAAAACTTGATTGACAGACAGATAATAACAATTTAGAATCATGAACAAGCACTCTATAATTACTACAATGGCAATTATTGTAATTATTATTCCCGTGTTGTATGGAGTATGGGGAATTTTATCAGTGGAACAAATCCAACTAAGAACACCTAATGAAGACTTTAGTTATTTTGAGATGGCCCATGATGAAGAAATCCAAATGTGTAATCCAATGCCATTTTTTGTTAGTTTTAATGGAATGAAAATCGAGACTTTCTACACAGAAGATATCAAAGGAATTTTTGAAATGGGTTCTACAACCCTTGAACCCAATACTTCAAAAATATCTGAATTGAATTTTTCATCAGAAAGTTTCTCCGAATCTCAATATCTTTTCATGCATATGGATGCTCAGTTTGCGGGCGAAGTCCCAATAAGATTAGATCCTAACAAAATGATCATAACAACAACATTTGAAACTAGAATAATAGGCGTAATTCCATATCAAACTACTATTACTCAATCAGCTTTTGATTTTACAAATATGATGAATGAAGAATCTTTGTGTGATTAGACTAGTCAGAAGATTTACCTGCTTTGCCCATTAGAGCCAAAATTATTGCAACAGCACCTGAAACTACAAATGCAGCAATTACTCCATAGACCAATTGTTTACCTAATGCCGAGGGCGAGGAAGTAGTTTTAGGAGTCGATTCAATAACACAAACACCGTCTTTTAGAATAGTTCCCGGACCACATTTTTTGTCTAGTATGCATACACCCTCTTTTAAGACGGTACCTGGACCACATTCAGTTCGTGGTTTTTCTTCGACTTTGTCATTTTTTGGAGGCAAAGTTTCATCGGGTGTTGGTTCTGGTGTTGGTTCTGGTGTTGGTTCTGGT
>JARRMG010000031.1:6274-16537 GCA_037386265.1 Nitrosopumilaceae archaeon | reverse complement strand
CCACTACAACCATGTTAGACCCTTGCATATCGGCCAAATCGTTAGAGCCTTTTACTTCTACGTCAATTCCATGTTCTGATAACATGTGGTTTATGTCCATAGCCTCTCCCTGAGGAAGCCCAACTACTACATCAAGCAGTAAAACCTGGTCATCTAGTCTTTTTAATGCTGAGAATAATGCTGCGTCACCGCCAACTTTACCAGATCCTATAATTGTAATCATGAAATGCGGTGCAAATTTTCAATAATTAAATCTAATGAAATTAAAAATTGAATTAGACAGAATTTATATGCATTTTTCATGAATTTTTATCCATGGTTATTGTTCTAGATCCGTATGTTGCGGGAATCTCAGGGGATATGTTCTTATGTGCTTTAGTCGATCTTGGTGCCGATAAAAAAAGAATTCTAGAAGGTGTGAAAAAATGTGAAAAATTTTTACCTGAATCAGAAATTAAAAAAATTGAGTTCACAAAGATTCAGAAACACGGAATCCAATCAACTTCCTTGGATTTAGAAATTAAAGAAAACACTAATGAAAGAAATGGAATGGATATAAAAAAAGCCATCAAAAACTCCTTAAATGAAATACACATTTCTGAAAATGCAAAAAATTTTGCAGAAGCCTGTGTTGATACCTTAATTTCGGCAGAGTCTAAAGTGCATGGGATTCCAAAAGAATCAGTACATTTCCATGAGGCCTCAAGTATAGATACTCTTATTGATATAATTGGTGTGGCCATTGCATCCGATGACTTGGACCTTTTCGAGGAAGAAATTTTTTCAATGCCTGTTTGTGTTGGAAACGGGACAGTTACTTTCTCTCATGGAATAATGACTAATCCTGCCAGTGCTGTTTTAGAAATTTTCAAAAATTCATCGCTAGTAATTCATGGAAGAAATTCAGGAAGTGAAGGTGGTGGGCGTCATGGAGCCGGGCTTCGAGCTGCTGATGCCGCCCGACTCGCGGATGGGCATTTTGATTCAGATTCAGTTATTATTCTTGAAACAAACGTGGATGATGTTCCAGGTGAAATCTTGGGAAATTTAATAGAAAAAATAATGGATAATGGGGCCAAAGACGCATTTATTTCTCATGGAATAGCAAAAAAAGGACGGCCAACTAATCTCGTAAAGATAATCTGTGATAATGAAAATTATGAAGACATTTCTAATATCTTAATAGATGAAACTGGAACTTTGGGTATTAGGATTAGCTCCTCTGATAGATTAATTCTTCCAAGATCTATTCATAGCATAAAATTAACTTTTGAAGGAAGAGAATTTGATGTAAAATACAAGGTTTCAATTTTTCAGGGAAAATCAAATTTTAAAATCGAATTTGAAGACTTGAAACAAATCTCAGTTTTTCTTAAAAAGTCCATACGAGAAACAGAATCGTTGATTAGAAACGAGATTCTGAAGAAGGATGTAACAAATGACAAAACTTGATGATCTTTTATCTTGGTTTGAAAACAAAAATGGAGTGCTAGTAGCTCTTTCTGGAGGAGTGGATAGTGCCCTAGTGGCATATGCTGCATATCAAAAATTAGGGTCTTCTGCAATCGCAGTTACTGCCGATTACAAAACCCTCTCTCAAGAAGAACTTGATACATCAAAACAAATTTGCAAAGAGATAGGAATTTCCCAAATACTTCTAGATTATAACGAACTAGAAAACCAAGATTTTGTTAACAACGATTCTAATCGTTGTTATTTTTGTAGGCAAGAATTAGGGTTGCGTCTAGTCAATCTTGCCCAAGAGAAAAAAATCAAATTTATTGTTGATGGTACTAATTTGGATGATTTGGGTGATTATCGTCCTGGGATTGAAGCCTTGAAACAAAATGGAATCCAAAGTCCCCTCGTTGAAAATAATCTTAGAAAAACTGAGATTAGAGAAATTGCTCAATCTGTAGGACTCTCTGTTTTTGATAAACCTTCAAACTCATGTTTGGCCTCAAGAATTCCTTGGGGACAACAAATTACTTCTGAACGATTAGCAAGAATAGAGTATGGTGAAAAAATAGTAAAGCAAACTGCAAAATTAAAACAAGTAAGAGTTCGCGATTTTCAAGGTGTAGCAAAAATTGAAGTAAATAAAAATGAAATTCCTTTGATATCTTCCCCTGAGATCTTAAATGAGATTACAAACAAATTGAAATTAATTGGATTCTCTGAAGTCTTGATAGATTCAGAAGGATACAAACCTGGAAAAATTAATGTGATTGCCGATTGATTTATCTTGATAATGCAGCATCTACACAAATTCAGGAGGAAGTGCTGGATTCAATGCTCCCTTATCTTAGGGAGCAATTTGGCAATCCCTCCTCAATTCACAGATTTGGAAGACTTGCTCAAAAGGCAATCACCAAAGCACGGAAACAAGTTGCTGAATTAATCAATGCTGATCCCTCAGAAATTTATTTTACTTCAGGTGGAACCGAGTCAAATAACGCCTCTCTTTATGGGATTGCAAAAAATAATTCAGGATCTAGAATAATTACCTCCTTAATTGAGCATGATGCTATTTTAGAGCCTTGCAAAAATTTAGAGCAAGAAGGATTTGATGTTATTTATCTACCTGTGAATGATTTAGGCATGGTAGATCCCTCCTCTTTAGAGAAAGCCCTTGATGAAAATACCTCGCTAGTTTCCATTATGTTTGGAAATAACGAGGTAGGAACAATACAGCCAATTTCTGATTTGGCAAAAATTTGCAACGAAAAACAAATCCCTTTTCATACGGACGCCGTCCAGGCAATAGGTAAAATCTCCATAGATGTTAAGGAATTGGGGCTTGATTTACTATCAATGTCTTCTCATAAAATTAATGGTCCCAAAGGTATCGGTGCTTTGTATGTAAAAAAAGGAATTTCAATAAATCCAATCATTTTTGGAGGGGGCCAGGAGAAAGGCCTACGTTCTGGGACAGAAAATGTAGCTAATATAGTGGGTTTTGGAAAAGCATGTGAACTTGCAAGGAAAAATCTTGCAACTAATATTTCTAAAATGAAAGAATTACGGGATTATCTTTCAAAAAAGATCATTGCAGAAATCCCAAGCGTTACTTTAAACGGCCATCCTGAAAAAAGACTGCCAAATAACATCCACCTAACTTTCCTTGGTGTAAATGGTGAAGATCTTTTAATTAAATTAGATGAACATGGTATAGCGGCATCCACAGGTTCAGCATGTTCGGTCCAAATTCAAAAAGCCTCGCATGTGTTGCAAGCCATGGGTTTCTCTCATGAACAAATCACAGGTTCGTTACGATTAACGGTTGGAATCTCAAATACTATGGAAGAGATGGATGGGACTGTGAGAACATTGAAAGGTGTTGTTGCTGAACTTCGTGCTGTTTCACCGTTTAAGGAAAAATACTCGTTCTAAATTAATATCTACACTTTAAATGCAAATTTACTTTTTGTAATTCCTATTATGGTGATCATGCTTAGGAATAAGATTATTGTGGCAAATACTCCAAACTCTGGTACAGCAAATGTCCCAATAACCTCAATTATGGTTGTACCCTCTTCAAAATTTATGGTGATTAATCTTGATTGATCATTTGTTTCAGTTTCTTGGTATGGGAATTGCACATTATCAAGCAAAACTATGAAAATTTCATCCTCTCCGGTTGGTTTGTATGCATCAATTGATTCTCGTGGGAGTTTGAGGGATATGCTTCCTTCATCAGGGGCTTCAATTGCTATTTCGAGCGTATAGTCACCTGGAATTAGAGTCATATCCTTTACTGTGCCTCCTCTGATGGTGTATTCAATATCGAAGGTTCCTCCATTTGGAATTTGTACTTCGTAACTATCCTTGGTTTCCAGAGTTTCTTTTTTCGGAGTAAACTCAAGTGATGTTTCAGCGATGTTTCCTTCTCCGTGAGATACTCGTATCAGATATTCTCCTTCGTTTTTCCACGATGGTTTTTCAGCAATTATAGTATGGGAATAACTTCCATCCTGTGCTGGAAAAAATTGTGCAATATCTATCATATTCCCTTCAAACCAAACTTGAAGAATAATTGGGGTCTCTGCAATTACTGTGGCTACCTGACCTGAAATTACAATGGTATCTCCTTCATCATAATGGCTGTCATCAGTTTTTACAGTAAGAAATGGTATGTCGCTTTGTGCAACCAAACTCTGGGACAACAAATGTTCCGATAATCTCAATTTTCTCTGCACCTGCAAAGAACATTACAGAAATCTTGTTTCCGTCCCACTCGACATCGTCCCATTCTTCTCCGTCGACTAGTACCATAAAGGCACCATCAAGGACATTTTTGGATGGGGTTAATGTGAGTGTTCCATCTTCCTTTGCATTTATCATTACGATAAGAGAATTATCGTCGGTGTTAACAGATGTTCCTGTTACCGCTCCCCCTGTAATACTATATGGTACACAACTACCCACAAAAGATAATTCTGATTTTCCACATGCACTTGGTTTTGTTGGGGTAGTGATTCCATTTGTCAATTCAACTAAAATTTTATTGCTTTTAGCAGAATTTCCATAGTTGGCCTTGATATAATATGTTCCATCATATTTCCAAAGGCTACCTGCTGTGTTGAAACTTGTCTTAAATTTACCCTTTTCATCAACAGTTACTTGGTCAATTGCTACAACAGTATTTTGTGAACTAGTTACTTTCACTGTTACTGGAACCCCAGAAACTATGTTTGCTACTTGACCTTGTACCATAATTGTCTCATTATGATCATATGTTGTTTTATCAGTCCAAACTGAAAGAGGGATATCTTTGAGTAACAATTGCTTTGCAATCATTCTTGGATCATCCGCTTCACAATCAGGACATGATAGTTGAGCATATGCTGATGACACACTTAGAGTACCGACTGCAGTCAAAATGGTCAGTAGCGCGAACGTCGTACGGTTGTTCATCTTGTATGCGATTCACAAGAATCTCTATTTATGTATATTTAAAAATTGGAAAAAGTGATCGATCTAGTATCTTGGCAAAATACTAAGTCTTGATTTTGCAGAAACTGCGATTATTGAGGTGATTGCTATTGCTAGAATCAAAGCTGCAATTGCACCAAACTCTGGTACCACAACACCATCTACAATTTCTACTTCGATGGATGTCGTACGATCTGATGAATCTCCTTGTTGAGCTGTTACTCTATAAATGCCGTCTTGGGTCCAAAGTGGACCTCCAGTTGTGATGTTTTTAGAGAATTTACCATCAAGGTTTGGTGTGATTTGTTCAACTGAAACTACATTTCCATTTGGCGCAATAACTTTCAATGTTATGTCTATGTTGGTTCTGTCTGTCTGTCCTGTTATCCCAATGGTTGTTGATCCCTCCATTGCATTAGCTCTCATTATGAACCCTTTGAAAATTTTAGATTCTTGTGGCATGAAGAGGCCTGTTTCCAAATTTGATTCGGTTTCTAGAGTTTCTAGAGTCATTCCGTTAACTACTTCAACTGAGACTGACATTGTATACAATGAATTTTTTTGCACACTTTGCATTGCAGTTATGGTGTAGAAGCCATCTTGTTTCCATAATGGACTTAATTTGAATTCGGTTGCAAATTTACCATTTGCATCTGGTGTTATCTGGTCTACTGCCATTCTATTGAATCCATCAGGTGATGTAACAGTTAATGTGATATCTGTAACTTTAGATGCAGTCTGTCCTCGAACTAAGATTGTGTCTGATCCATCTGTTGCCTCTGCAGTAAGAGACATTCCCATCATTTCTCCATAAGCCTCTTGTTGAATTGAAGTTATTGAAATTACTGACAATGCTGCTAATACAAAAGCCATTGTTGTTGAATGTTTCAAATTCATCCTGATTCACCACGCGCTATATGGCTATTTATATATTTAAAAAATGAAAAAAAGTTGTAGGTCTAGTATCTTGGCATAATACTTAGTTTTGATTTTGCAGAAACTGCAATTATTGAGATAATTGCTACTGCTAGAATCAAAGCTGCAATTGCACCAAATTCTGGGACTACATGTGTACCGATAATTTCAATCTCTTCAGCGCCTGCGAAGAATGGTATAACCAGAGTTCTGTCTGTGGATGTTATTGTTTCATCAAAGTCGACTTCTTCACCATCAACTAGGACAAAGAAATCATCATCCTCATCTCCAATCTTTGCATCAATCAATTCTCTTGGCAATGTAATGGTTAATTGACCATCAGATATTGCATCTATTGCTATGATGAGAGAATTTGCGTCTACATCAGGTGTGATTGAGATTAGTTTTCCACCTGTGATTTCATATGCTACCATAAAGTCTGTTCCAATTACGGGTACGAGACCTTCTGGACCAGAAGTCATGGAAGAACCTGCAAATGAAAACGTGGTCTCAGCTGTTCGATTTTCGGTTCCATACAATACTTGAATCGTGTATTCGCCACCTTGTTTCATGAGGGAACCTCCTGCGGATAGTTCTGTACTGAATGTTTTATCTGATCCAACCATAACTTGATCGATAGATACTACATTTCCGTTTGGAGCAATAGTCATGATACTAATAGCATAGCCAAAAAGAATTTCACTTACTTCTCCTGTTACCATGATTGTTTCACCCTCTTCATAGGATGTCTTATCAGTAGTAACAACGATTGGCTGTATTGTTTGTCCAAATGCTGGTGCCATTCCAATACTTGCAATCATGATCGCAAATAAGGCAAACACCGATAGATGAGCATTCATCAATTTTACGCTCAAATTTATACTATTTAACGTTATGAAAAATAATATTGACTAAAAAGAAAAAACACTGACGAATTTCAGATTAGATATATATTAACCTCGCAGCGAAAATTTTACAGTTTGTGTGTATTATTCATTGCTACATCTAATGTTCTTTGTGAGGTAATAAGAAATGGCAACTAAGAAAAATCAGATTCTTGTACCTGACCATGTTTATGTTCCAAAACATGAGATAATCTCAAAAAAAGAAGCAGAAGAAGTTTTAAAAAAATACAATTGTAAACCCACAGAATTACCTTTAATTTTTGTAAATGATCCAGCTATCTTAGAACTTGGTGTAAAACCAGGAGATATGATAAAAATTACTAGAAAAAGTCCTACAGCTGGGGAGAGCCTTTACTATAGATACGTGGTGGAAATTTAGATGGTAGACTCTTCAACTAAACGATGGCCAATTATTCAAGATATTCTCAAACGAGAGGGAATTGCAAGACAACATCTTAATTCATTTGATGAATTTTTGGAAAGAGGGCTTCAGAGTATAATCAACGAAGTAGGACAAATTGAAATTGAAAATGCAGAGTATCCATATAAAATTCAATTAGGTAAAGTAAAACTCCAACAACCAAGAATGATGGAGTTAGATGGCTCAATAACTCACATTACTCCTGCAGAAGCTCGACTTAGAAATGTATCCTACTCTGCACCTGTAATGATGGAAGCAAGTGTAATTGAGGATGGAAAAATCTTAGAATCTAGATTTGTGCATATTGGGGATGTTCCGGTAATGGCAAAATCCAATGCATGTATTTTGAATAATTTCTCTTCTCAAAAATTAGTTGAACATGGAGAAGATCCTAATGATCCTGGTGGATATTTCATCATTAACGGTTCTGAAAGAGTGATAGTTGGACTCGAAGATCTTTCATACAACAAAATAATTGTTGATAGAGAAACGGTTGGTGGCAATATTGTTTTCAAAGCTAAAGTTTATTCTTCAATTGTTGGTTATCGTGCAAAATTAGAATTGGTGATGAAAAACGATGGTCTTATTGTAGCTAGAATTCCTGGGTCTCCAGTTGATATTCCTGTTGTAATTTTGATGAGAGCTCTTGGATTAGAATCAGACAAAGAAGTCGCTGCTGCTGTTTCACTTGTAGATGAAGTTCAAGATGAACTCGAAGGATCATTTGAAAAAGCAGCAGACGTTCCAACATCAAAGGATTCTATTGTGTATATCAGTAAAAGAATTGCTCCAGGAATGTTAGAAGAATTCCAGATTAAAAGAGCAGAGACTCTTTTGGATTGGGGATTATTGCCACACCTTGGAAAGCATCCTGAAAATAGAAAAGAAAAAGCCCAATTTTTGGGAGAGGCTGCATGTAAATTACTAGAGTTAAGACTTGGATGGATTGATCCTGATGATAAAGACCACTATGGAAATAAAGTCATTAAATTTGCAGGACAAATGTTAGCAGATCTTTTTAGAACTGCATTTAGAAATTTGGTTCGAGATATGAAATACCAATTAGAAAGATCCGGACAAAAAAGAGGAATTAATGCAGTAGCTGCTGCAATACGTCCTGGAATTATTAGTGATAAATTAAACAATGCTATTGCCACAGGAAACTGGGGTAGAGGTAGGGTAGGAGTTACGCAACTTCTAGACCGAACAAACTATCTTTCTACAATTAGTCATCTTAGAAGAATTCAATCCCCTCTTAGCAGAACACAACCAAACTTCGAAGCAAGAGATCTTCATGCTACTCACTTTGGAAGAATTTGTCCAAGCGAAACACCAGAGGGCTCAAATTGTGGTCTAGTTAAAAATATTGCATTATCCGGAATTATCTCAGTAAATATTCCATCTGAAGAAATTGTCGAGAAACTATACGATCTTGGAACAGTACATTTCTTTGTTGCAAAGGAGGACTTGAAAAAAGATGGAACCAGAATATTTGTTGACGGCCGTCTAATTGGATATTTCAAAGATGGGGATCAACTAGCAGAATCCCTAAGGGAACTAAGAAGGAATTCAAAAATTCATCCGCATGTGGGAATTTCATTCCACCAATCTGATATTGAAGGTGCAACAAAAAGACTTTATGTTAATTGTAATGCTGGTCGAGTTCTAAGACCATTGATAATAATCAAGGACGGTAGATCCTTACTCACTCAAGAATTATTAGACAAAGTGGCAAAGAAACTCCTATCATGGAATGATCTTTTGAGAATGGGGGTTCTTGAATTAATTGATGCAAACGAAGAAGAAAACTGTTATGTTACTTTAGATGAAAAAGATACCAAGAAACATACTCATCTTGAAGTATTCCCTCCATCCATTCTTGGTGCAGGAGCTTCCATCATTCCATATCCTGAACACAATCAATCTCCAAGAAATACATATGAATCTGCAATGGCAAAACAAAGTCTAGGATTTTCTACACCAATGATGAACACCAGTACCTATGTGCGACAACACTTGATGCTATATCCTCAAACTCCTATGGTGAACACCAAAGCAATGAAATTGCTTGGATTGGAAGACAGGCCTGCTGGTCAAAATTGTGTTGTTGCCGTTTTGCCTTTTGATGGATACAACATTGAAGATGCAATTGTCTTGAGCCAATCTTCAGTAGACAGAGGATTGGGAAGAACATTTTTCTTTAGAGTTTATGATGCAGAAGCAAAACAATATCCAGGTGGAATGCGTGACAATTTTGAAATTCCAAACGCAGAAGATAATATCCGTGGATACAAAGGTGAGAAAGCCTATCGTCTTTTAGAAGAAGACGGTGTTGTGGCATCAGAAGCTACAGTCAAAGGTGGTGATATTTTAATTGGAAAAACAAGTCCTCCTAGATTCATGGAAGAATACAGAGAATTCGAATCTACTGGTCCATACAGACGCGATACTTCGATTGGTGTAAGGCCATCAGAGACTGGTGTTATTGATACAGTTGTAATGACTCAATCCAATGAAGGTGGAAAAATGTATAAAATTAGAGCAAGGGATATGAGAATTCCTGAAATTGGAGATAAATTTGCCTCACGACATGGACAAAAAGGTGTTTTAGGGATTTTAGCAAAAGGAGAAGACTTGCCATACACCGCAGATGGAATTTCACCAGATGTTTTGATTAATCCACATGCCTTCCCATCTAGAATGACAGTTGGAATGATGATGGAATCTATTTGTGGCAAGGCAGGAGCTCTGAGAGGAAGTCAATTTGATGGCTCCGCCTTTGTTGGTGAAAAAATCGATGAAGTAAAACCAGTCATGGATGCAGCTGGTTTCAAATATTCCGGTAAAGAAATAATGTATGATGGGCGAACTGGAAAAGCGTTTCCAGTAGAAGTTTTCATTGGAGTAGTTTATTATCAAAAACTACATCATATGGTCGCTGATAAAATTCATGCAAGAGCTCGTGGCCAAGTTCAAATGTTAACTAAACAACCAACAGAAGGTAGAGCAAGAGGTGGTGGTTTAAGATTTGGAGAAATGGAAAGAGATTGTCTTATTGCATATGGTGCCTCAATGATTCTAAAAGAT
>JARRMG010000031.1:0-6241 GCA_037386265.1 Nitrosopumilaceae archaeon | reverse complement strand
GTCTTTGTATGTGAGAGATGTGGTTTAGTTGCCTATCATGATGTTAAACAAAGAAAATATGTGTGCAGAGTTTGCGGAGAAAAAGCCAAAGTGTCTTCAGTCTCTGTAGCCTATGCATTCAAACTATTATTGCAAGAAATGCAAAGCTTGAATGTAGCACCAAGATTATTGATTAAGGAGAAAGTATAATGTCTGTTCAAGCAATCAAATCAATTGATGGGATTCGATTCTCAAGAAATTAGGAAATATTCTGTAGCTGAAATCACAGCACCAGAAACCTATGATGAAGATGGAATGCCTGTTCAAGGAGGTTTAATGGATGGAAGATTAGGAACACTTGAACCTGGACAAAAATGTCTTACTTGTGGAAATACTGCAGCAAGATGCCCTGGCCACTTTGGACATATAGAACTTGCAGAACCAATTTTGCATATTGCCTTTATAGATAATATTCACAAACTACTTCAATCAACATGTAGATCCTGTGCAAGATTGAGAGTACCACAAGAAGACCTCGATGAATTCCAGGCAATTAAAGACAAACACTTGGCTTATACCTTAATTTCTCAAAAACGAATTCCAGAACAAATTATAGAAAAAGCAAAAAAGGCAAAAGAGTGCCCTCATTGTGGAAAAACTCAGTATGAGTTGATATTTACAAAACCAACCATCTTTGTTGAAAAAACTGAGATAGGTGAACATAGATTATTACCAATCACAATAAGGGAAAGATTTTCCCAGATCACTGATGATGATTTGAAACTGTTATCATATGATCCTGTAACTGCAAGACCGGAGTGGTTTATTTTACAGGCCATGCCCGTCGCACCAGTTACAGTAAGGCCCTCTATCATCCTTGAAACAGGAATAAGATCTGAAGATGATTTAACCCATAAAATGGTAGATATCATTAGAGTTAATCAAAGGCTTAAAGAAAGTAAGGAAGCTGGAACTCCGCCATTAATTGTTCAAGACTTGGTTGACTTGTTACAATATCATGCTACTACATATTTTGATAATGAGGTTTCAGGTATTCCTCAAGCCCACCATCGTTCTGGAAGACCATTAAAAACACTAACACAAAGACTCAAAGGAAAAGAAGGGCGATTTAGAGGGTCACTATCTGGAAAAAGAGTTGACTTTTCAAGTAGAACCGTTATTTCACCTGATCCTAATCTGGATTTGTCTGAAGTAGGTGTTCCTGAACAAATTGCAATGAAGCTTACAATTCCAGAAATTGTAACTGAATGGAATATTGAAAGAATGAGGGAACTTGTAATTAACGGTCCAAATAAATTCCCAGGAGTAAATTACATTGTAAGGCCTGATGGAGTTAAGATTAGACTTGATTTTGTTGAAGATCGTTCAATAATTGCGGAAACTCTTGAGATTGGATATCTAGTTGAGAGACATCTTGCCGATGGTGATATTGTAATGTTTAACAGACAACCATCTCTTCACCAAATGTCCATAATGGCTCACTATGTTAGGGTATTACCGGGACGAACTTTCAGATTACATCCGTCAGTTTGTCCACCATACAATGCAGACTTTGATGGTGATGAAATGAATTTGCATGTTCCACAAAGTGAAGAGGCCAGAGCAGAAGCAATTTTGCTTATGAGAGTTCAAGATCAATTAATCTCCCCAAGATATGGCGGACCAATTATAGGTGCATTAAGAGACTTTGTTACTGGTGCGTATCTTTTAACAAAAGATGATACCATTTTATCAATTCAAGACTTTTCAAACCTAGCTATGCTAGGTAGCTATTCAGGACCTCTCCCAAAACCTGGTACAAAAACAAAGGATGGTCCAGCATATACTGGCAAACAACTATTCTCATTATTTTTGCCTAAAGACTTTAACTATGTTATTACCTCAAAATGGTCTAAAGGAACCCACGGAGCTCCTAAAGACGTTGTAATTAAACAAGGAGAGTTAATCAGCGGAGTAATTGACAAGGCTTCAATTGGTGCTGAAGAACCTGAAAGTGTTTTGCATAGGATTGCAAAAGATTATGGAAATGCAGAAGCCAAATCTTTCCTAAATTCAATCTTGATTATGGTAAAACAATTCATCACTCATTATGGGTTTAGTTATGGGTATGCAGACTTGGAAATCCCAGAGAAAAACAAACAGCAAATTTTAGATGACATTCAAGAGACTTATGATGTGATTTCTGATTTAACTTCTCAATATGAAAAAGGTACTCTAAAACTAACAAGGGGAATGAAACCTGAAGAAGCACTTGAGGCATATATTGTAAATGAGCTAGGTAAAGCAAGAGACAAGGCAGGAAACACTGCAGACCAATCCCTTGATCAAAGTAATTCTGGAAGAATAATGGCAACAACTGGAGCCAGAGGTTCTGCATTAAACATAGGTCAGATGGCAGGTGCCTTGGGACAACAATCCAGAAGAGGAAATAGATTGCATTCAGGCTATCATAATCGTGCCTTACCACATTTCCAAGAGCATGATCCAAATCCTGATGCAAAAGGATTTGTCAAATCAAATTACAGAGAAGGTCTCTCAACACTAGAATTTTTCTTCCACGCTATGGGGGGAAGGGAAGGACTGGTAGATACTGCAGTTAGGACTCAGCAGAGTGGATACATGCAGCGTAGATTGATTAACGCGCTAGAACATATTAGACTAGAATATGATGGCACAGTAAGGGATCCTCATGGACATATTATTCAGTTCTTATATGGTGAAGATGGTATTGATGTTGCAAAAAGTGATCATGGTGAGGCATTTAATGTCACTAGATTAATTGAGTCTCAAACTATTATCGATTCAGGAAAAAAGGCTACAAAAGACGAGATTGAGGAAATTGCCAAAAAGTACACAAAAACATTCAATCCTAGATTGAAGAAACTTGTAACTGATGGACTTTTAGATTCAAAATTAAGTAAAGAGGGAGTTACCATTGTAGGTAAAAAGGGTCTTTCATTGTATAACAAAGCACAAGTTGAACCAGGACAAGCAGTCGGTATAGTTACTGCTCAATCTATTGGTGAGCCAGGAACTCAAATGACACTGAGAACCTTCCACTTTGCAGGAATTAAAGAAAGAAACGTAACACTAGGTCTTCCAAGAAACCAGTGACTCCAACTATGGATATTTACCTTAATGAAGAATCAAAAAAGTCAAGAGAAAAGGCAATAGAAGTTGCAAGAAATATTTTACAGACAAAAATTACTGACTTGATTGAAAACAGCGAAACCGACTATAGTACTGAAATCAAACTTATTCTTAGCCCAACTAAATTAAGAAACAGAGGATGTAGTATAACAGAAGTAGAAACAGCTTTGCAATCAAATAAAAAATTCAAAACAGAAACTACTGGTGAATTAATTTCCCTAAAACTTGTTGAAGAATCTGATGCACCTACAGTTATTGCAATTAGAAATAAAGTTCTAAATTCAACAGTTAAAGGAGTTCCAGATATCGCTCGTGTAACTTTGGTACAAAAAGATGATGAATGGATAATTCAAACCACAGGATCTAATATTGCCAAAGTACTTGAAGTAAAAGGAATTGACAAGAAAAACGTTAGAACAAATAATGTGTTTGAAATTGCAGGCACATTAGGAATTGAAGCGTCTAGAAATGCATTGATTGATGAGCTAAACCACACACTTGGCGACCAAGGATTAGAAGTTGACAATAGATACATTATGTTAGTATCAGATTTGATGTGCTCAAAAGGTTACATGCAACAGATTGGCCGTCACGGAATCGCAGGAACTAAAGATAGTGTTTTGGCAAGAGCAGCATTTGAAATTACAGTACCAACAATTGCTCATGCTGCATTAGGTGGGGAGATTGAACAACTCAAAGGAATTACTGAAAATGTAATTGTTGGAAGTAATATTCCAATTGGAAGTGGAACTGTTGATTTGTACATGCAGGTAAGTAAGAAAAAACAATAATTTGTGAAGTAAATGGCTGACGAAATTTCCAATATAATGAATCAAAGCAAAGACAAATCGGTTCTTTTGCGTCTTAGAAATAATAAAACTGTAAAGGGAAATCTGGTAGACTTTGATGTACATATGAACCTGACACTAAATGATGCTGAAGATGTAACTGAAGAAACCCCCACGGACTTGGGAAAAATTCTGTTACGAGGGGATAATATTTTGGCAATTTCTCTACCTGAAGAAGAATCTTAGAACTTTAATCAAAGATTAAATCAAATCAAATAATTCTTTTTATGATGATACAATTTCTTTTAATTTTACCATGTTTTTTGATCCCTGCATTTGCAGAACAAATCCCTGATTATGAAAAACCATATGCTCCAATTTTTACAGACAAGCCAGTTTATTCTTGGACTGATAAAGTAAAAATAACCATTCTTGCTCCTAGCTGGAATACTAATAGACATCTGATTGATTCAATTGGGGATGATCAATACAACCCAATAAAAATTTCAACTAGTGAACACCATCTTGAACCATATAGATTTACTGAAACAGGAGTAAACACAGGAACGTTTGCTGCTGAAATTACTTTAACTGGATTCTCGCATGATGCTGACGGGGATGGAGATGTTGACACAATCCCTAGAACATTTGGAACGGGACCTACAAGTGGATTTTTGGAAATAGAGCCTGATTCTTCTTTGACAATTTCTTTTGAATTTGCTGATGGTGTTGTATTGACAGAATCAGTTCCTATTGTCTGGAACATTGGTGATGCACAATTTTCTGAAGATAATTTTCTATTAGACAAACCAGCTTTAGTACGTGTGGTTGATCCTGACCTTAATCTAAATCCTGAGGGCCTAGATCAAATCCCAATAGAGGTTTCCTCAGACTCTGATGCTGCAGGAATTGAAGTTACTGCAATTGAAACTTCTGAAAGTTCTGGAGTTTTTGTTGCGACCATAACATTTACTCAAAATCAGGCTTCTAGTGGGAATAGATTACTTGCTTTTCCTGGCGATGAAATCTTTGCAAAATACAACGATCATACATTGCCAAAACCATATTCTACTTCTGATAATTTGGAAATTATAACTTTGGCAAAAGTTTCTTCTTTTACTCCTCATTTGGAAAGAATAGTAAGCTCTCCCATAATTTTGAGTGATAGTTTAGGCACCCCTCTGAACTCTATTGAGCAAGATAGTAGAGTCCAAATTGTTGGCTCAATTACAAACGAACAAAATTTCGATCAAAAATTTGTGTATTTGATTCAGATAAAGGATCAATTTGATTCAGTTGTTTCAATCTCTTGGATAACCGGAGAGTTGACCGGCCTTCAAAATCTGGATGTCTCTCAATCTTGGCTCCCAAAAAACTCAGGAACCTTTTTCATTGAAACCTTTGTGTGGAATTCCATTAGTGAACAGATTCCTTTGTCTTCACCAAATGAACTCTCTATCATTGTAAATTGATGAAAAGTATAATTTCTACGTGATTATTAAATACAAAATTACAATTTTAGACATGTGCTAGGAAACAAAGTATGGATACTTTTAGTGGTAACCGTAGCTTCTTTTTCATGGGTATCTGATAGTTTTGCAACAGACATCCTGGTTGAATTTGATAAATCCGAATATGATACTGGGGATGAATTGACTCTTACTGGGTTTATTCCAGATTTTACTATGCCAATTGTGGCTGTAAGCATTTATGACCCTAATGGAACTATACTCTCTGCAAATAATTTGGAGATAGATGAAGATGGTTTGTTTTCAAAAACATTTTCTTTAGATTCTCCCTTTTATGACGCCCCTGGAAAATACACAATAAAAATAAATTATAAAAAAATCAGTCAAGACGAATTTTTTGTAATTTCAGGTCAAGAATCTTCCTCTGAGCCAACTTTTGAAGACATAATAGAGCCAGAAATTATTCTATTAACTACAGAAAAAGAGGTGTATACTGATGGTGACACGGTAAAAATTACTGGAATTGTTTCTGCATTAGATTCCCCTACAGTTTTAATTGGAATATATGATCCCTTTGGTACTCCCGCGGGATTTTATTTTGGCACAATAGATGACAATTTAGAATTTTCAACCAGTTTTCAAGTAAAGGCAGGTGTTAATTTCAAAATCGATGGGATTTATTCTATAAAGGCACATTATGCAGAAAAAGAAATTTCTACTAATTTTGAGTTTTATGATGATACACCAAAACAAAAGGATGATACACCAAAACAAAAGGATGATACACCAAAACAAAAGGATGATACACCAAAACAAAAGGATGATACACCAAAA
>JARRMG010000030.1:0-6121 GCA_037386265.1 Nitrosopumilaceae archaeon | reverse complement strand
ACAAACATATCTTTGATAGGGCTAGATAGGATCTTGGCAACTTCTGCAGATTTAGATTCTGCAACCATAACCCCTGCCAAAAATGCCCCAATTGCAACAGAAAGTCCAACTATGTTGGCTAAAAGAGCATAACCAAAACAAACTCCCAAAACACTTAACAACAAAATTTCGCGGTGCTCTGCTGAAGCAACTTTATCAATTAATGGAGGAATAATCCTAGTACCCAAAGTAAAGGTGCCTACAATTAAACCGGCTGCTACCAAAATCACTACTATTACAGATTCAATAGACACAGAACCTACCAAAGCAATTGACTGCAATGATGATATCAAAATTACAGCAATTACGTCTTCTACGATAAGAATACCAAGTACAAGAATAGAAGATTCCGTCTTAATTCTACCCATCTCTTCAAAAATTTTCACAATAATTGCAGTACTGGAAATTGAAAGAGCAGCAGCTATAAACAATGCATCCATAAACCCAAGACCGAGTCCACTTGCAGCATAAAATACAACTCCCAAGGTCGACATTAATCCTATAGTTCCTACACCTATTGCAACTCTTCCAATACTTCTGATTTTGGCATAGGGAAATTCTATTCCGATAACGAACAATAATAAAATCACCCCTATTTCTGCAAACAAGTTAAGAGCAGAAACATCAGACAAAATCCCTGCACCTCCAAGAAAATTACTAGATGGGCCACCCTCCGGAAGTATCCATGACCAAAGAGGAGATAAAGGACCGATTAACATTCCTGCGAAAAGATAGCCGATGATAAGCGGTTGCCTTATTTTAAAAAATGCTAGAGTTACTACTGCCCCAATGATCATAATAAAAGCCAAATCGGTTACAAAGGTGGTATGAGGAAGCTCTGGTGTTATTTGTTCAATAATGCCAGAAACTGTTTGGTTCAATGATTGTTGAATTTCACCTGACTCGATTTGTAAGGCAAAATCCTGCATGATATCAATCTACAAATTTGTTTAAAAACAGTTGTGGTTTCCAAAGAGGAGAATAGTTTAACAGATTTTTTAAAAAATTGAAATCATTGATTTGAAGAAAATCATTGGGTTTTGAAAGTCTTTAAGCCTGAAAATTGTGATCCTATCGCAGAGTGATGAGTAGGTCAGCTGAAATTAATGTAGAAATATGACCTGGGGTATCTGACTGCACTTAAGGTAATTCCAAGATTACCTTACTATTAATAGTACGGTACCATACCGTACTGTATGATTCAATGCGAATATTGTCCCAAGGGATTTATAGAAACAGCAAATGGTCTTGCTGAAAAGACCTTTCACGAGTTGCTCCACGAACCAAATGTGGTCAATAAGTAACTCTTTACATTTTTTATTTTAGACCCAACTTTTTTATCATAATATTTTCATTTCAAAACAATGGCTACAAAACCAAAAAAGAAAACTGCAAACAAGACCCAAAGTAAGCCAAAAGCAGTAAAAAGAGAACCTAGCCCAGCAGCAGTTTTAAAAAAGGTCGCATCAGTTTCTGATTCCACTAAAGCATTACAAAAAGAAATTAAATCCATGTCAAAGATTTTTGCCGATAATCAAAAAGTGTTGGTATCAATGAAGGGCATGATAGATACTTTGACCCACACCCTAGAAAACATACAAAAACAATCCAACCGATTAAACATGATTGAAGATGACACTCAAAAGCTCTATGCTGGACTTAATCAAGTAAGGACACAATCAAATCTAATTACAAAAATTAATGATCAGACAACTAAGCTGCAAGATGAGATAAGTAAAATAAACCAAATTCAAAAGACATCGCCCAAACCGGAGGTATTGTCTCAACAAGTAGAAGACAGTATGAATTCAATACGTAATAATTCTCAAATGATAATCAAAATTGCCCAAAGAATCGATGAAGTAAGAGATGATTTGAAATCCATTTCAGGCAAGACAGACTCTGTGCTTAACGTGAGTAGTGAAATGGAAAATTTGAAAAATTCCATTAAAGAAATATCTGGAAAGACAGATAAAATTGAATCTTCTTCTGAGGCAATTTCAAACTTAAGAAAAGAATTAGACAAGATTGTAGAAAAAACAGAATCTTTTTCAAATTTGAATTCTGAACTTGATGGAATAAAGATTACAATTGATTCGATATCAGGAAAGGCGGGAAAAATAGATTCCCTTGGAGGAGTAATTGAGGGACTAAAACAACAATTTGATTCTGTAGCTTCCAAAACAGATTCTGTAAATAATTTCATCACAGAGTTAGAGTCAATTAAAAACGAAATAAATGGACTTTCTGCCAAAACTAAAGTCATTTCCGATTTTGGTGGGAAAATAGACAAAATTGAGACTGAAATAGGCGCTCTTTCGCATAGAGCTGATTCAACTGCTTTTGTGGGAGAGGGGTTAAAATCCGTGCAGGAAGATTTTTCAGATTTTAAAACAGATGTTTTTGATAAAACAAACACAATTGAACAAAAGGTGTCATCAATTAATGACATGATAAAGAGACAAGATGAGCTTACTGCAGAATTTCACAAAAAAACCGACAAAGTTTTTCTTGAAATGCAGTCAGTGAAAAACGTCACAAATAAGGTATCACAAGATACTTCAAAGGAGATGATGGCATTGTTGAAGCTTTCTGAATATCAATCAAACATGAGAATGCAATCTGAATCAAAGTACGGAGAAGCAAAAGATCTTGAAAAAATGGCATCTCAAACTGCAGATTTGGTAAATCTGTTTGATAAACTTTCAATTGAGTCAGATAACAAAATCCCGTTACCACATGAAGTGCGACAGTGGGCAGTGAGTAAAATTCTAGAGTGTGCAGACAAGTGGGAGATAAGATTTAGTGACGTGTTCACAATATTGACAAATGCAATAGGCAGGGATCTCTTAAAAGAATCAATCAGAATTCAACAAATAAGAGACATTTACGGAATAAGAGCAGTAGATGAAATCAGAAAAGAGCTAAATATCTCCTAAACGCCAGCAGTTTCATCTAGAGTAGTTAACTGATCCTTCTTTCGTTTAAGTGCCGCAAATATTCCAAATATTACTGCAATCCACATTGTACTAAAAACAATGTTTGAAACGCTTACGTACATGTATGGGGTGGCATCCATGATGTTTGTTTTGATCATGGTTGCTCTGGCATTAATATCCAACATCCCTGTATGATAAGCCGAACTGTCCTTTGGAACAGTAGAAATTTTTTCAATGCTTGCAATCATAGAATCCACATCACTTTCTATTCTTAGGAAGTTTGTAGATTCTGTTGGGAAAATCCATACCGGGTTTTTACCTACCACTTCTCCCTCAGAGTTTTTAGTTTCTTCCAAATTTACCATAACGGTTCCCAAATCTTTCTTTATTTCAAGCAAGTGAGCCTGAATTACTGCAGGATCCGAAGTTCCAACTATTCCATCAAGGTGTCCACGCATTCTATCTAGAGGATAAATATCAGTATTGTAACCGTAAATTGCCATAAACGCACCAAATACAATAATTGCCACGATTCCAACCATTGAAATTTTATAGATTTTATTTGCCATTTTTTCTTCCTTAGTTAAAGCCCTGTGTTGGATGGATTTATTTCTTTTAAACCTCGAGTGGGAGAGGCTCATATACGCAATGAAAAAGAACCCAATTGTCTGAATCCCTATAATTGGTGCAAAAATAGGATTATTGGAAAATATAGAAACCAAAATTCCCATTATGCCGTATACGCCAAAAAACAATTCAAGTAATGTAACTTTTGTAAAGGGTAAATTGTAAGCATTGTCTTTCCAATCATCATTTTTGGTTAAGATACCATATTTTGGAGTTCTCAAAAATTCATTCTTTTTTCCCAAAACTGCATCAAATACCGCTACTGTGTTATTTACTGACAGTCCAGCATTGTAGATAAGCAGAGATGGAAGAATTTTTGCTTTGGATCTCCACGATTTGTTGTACATTCTTTGGATAATCATCAAATATGCCCCAGGACCCATTGCAAGGTAGGTGGCAATAGTCAATGCGGGAATAACGCTGACCACATAGAGATTGATATTTCCAGCTAACAAGATAGGCAAAGACAAGAATTGAATAAGCATTAAGGGATAAACAACATGTCGGGTTAATTGGATAAAGGCTTGAATTTTTGCCTCCACTGCAACTTTACGTTTAATTGCAATTCCTCCAAGAAGCTTTACAGCACATTGAATTGATCCTTTTGCCCACCTGAATTGTTGTCGTTTTGCAGCATTCATTTGAATCGGAAGTTCGGCGTCAACCACTATATCCGGTAAGAAGACACATTTCCATCCCTTCATTTGAGCTCTATAACTCAAATCCAAATCTTCTACCAAAGTTGCAGTATGCCATCCCCCTGCATCATCAATACAATCCCTCTTCCAGATTCCAGCTGTTCCATTAAAGTTCATAAATAAATGAGAATTGCTTTTGGCTTTTTGTTCAATTAGAAAATGAAAATCAAGACTCAAAGCTTGTGCCTTTGTGATTGCAGAATAATTTTCATTGACATGACCCCACCTACACTGAACAAGTCCAATGTTTGGCTTGGAAAAGTGAGGAATAGCTCTTTTTAGAAACCAATCAGGAGGAATAAAGTCAGCATCAAAAATTGCTACATATTCAGTATCAGTTATTTGCATTGCATATTTTAGAGCACCTGCTTTGTACCCTTTTCGTGTCCCTCTCCGTATATGTTCAATTTGAAACCCCTGATTTTTGTAGTCTTTGACTACAGATGCCAATAGGTCTACGGTATCATCATCAGAATCATCTAAAACCATGATTTTCATTTTGTCTTTTGGATAGTCCAATTCACAAACAGCATCCACCAATCGTTTTGCAACATATTTTTCATTGTATAATGGGAGCTGAATCGTTACTGAAGGTGTACCCATTTCAGCAGTAGTCAACACCTCTTTTCTTCTAACTGAAAGGAATGTTAGATAGTAAAAGTTGAGAGTATAGGCAGTAATGATGATAGCAGACACTATGAACAGATCAAAAACAAAAGAGGTGAAAGGATTAATCGCCATGCCCTAGCTTTCCCTGAACCTTGCTGGCTATTTATACTTGCAAATTTTTAGGCTTATTTTTGCTCAAAAATCTTGATTGCAGATGGCGGACAAACACCTTCACAAGCAAGACAAAATATACAATCCGGTTCTTTTGACATTAGAGGTTTTTTATCAGATGCAACATTTCCCGGAGTATCAAACCATTCGTATACTCCAACAGGACAAGCCTCAATACAAGCCCCATCTGCTATACAAATATCATAATCCACAGAAACAAATTCGCCCCAAACACCAAGTTGCTTGTTATCAGCACCTCGTCTTCCCCATGTTTTGATGGTGTGCCCTGATGCATCAAATGGAGCCGTAGCTCTCATTTTTGATTTGTACTCTACATCAATGGGGCCAGCTTTTGGACCATCAAGTACTGGAATATCAGCTCCTCCTCCTCCTTCATCAGCTGTTTCTTCAACAGGTTTTGGTTTTGGTTTAGCATCAAGAACAATTTTTGCTAATGGAGTCATCTCTTCTAATTTTTGAAGTGCCTGGAGTTCGGTAATTTTCTCATCTTTAATTAGAAAATCAACCATTTTGTCTGCTAGAATGGTGTTTCTTAGGATAGTATCAATTATCATTTTTGCAAAATGATCCGCCTTTTTTCTGTAATCTTTAACCCATTGAGGATCCCCAAATTTTTCTATTGGAAAAATCTGGTAAATAATGTCAACTACTTCACCTGTAACAATTTCTACGGTTACAGATAATTCAACTTCTTCGTATCCTTTGGCATCAGGATTATCCATGTTTTGTTCTTTCCATCTATAAGTTGCAAAGACTCTATCTGCATATGCATCCATTTCAAATGCTTTTTTGAGACCATCATGGACGGATTTTATTTCGTCAGGATCTTCTAATGTGATGGGTAGACGATAAAGTCCTAGTTTGAAACCATGTAGTGGATAAACACCTCTTTTTGCCGTAGGTGCCTCCATAGACCAAACTCGATCTTTTAGAAGTAATGACATTTGATTTCAGTACATTCAATTTATTTAAAAAGGTTATCTAGTCATCGTCAGGACACGTAAGTTCACGAAGTTC
>JARRMG010000029.1:0-6128 GCA_037386265.1 Nitrosopumilaceae archaeon | reverse complement strand
ATGAGATTTTCATTGGAAAAAACTCTTCGATAAATGAGACAATCAATGATTTATCAGGAATTATTGCCTCAGAAGTACCAGATGCAGTGATACTTTTAGGAGATGTAAAATCAAGCATCCAAAACATATCAAAGGCAGAGTGGAATGATGTACCATTATTCTTTGAAAGAATAAAAGAAAAATCAGAAATTATTCTAGTTCCAGGAAATCATGATTCTAATATCCAACGTCTAATCCCAGAAGATATTTCAGTTATCAGTTCTACAGGAATGGTAGAGGAAAATATTCTTTTCACACATGGTCATACAATGCCTTCAGAAAATTTTTCACACGTAGATAAAATCATAATGGGACATTTGCATCCTGTATTTTTTCAAGAAGAATCAATTGTAAATGGGGAAAGAGTATGGGTCTCAATAAGAACAAGTAAAGACTATATTTTTCCTAGCAGTTCAGGGGAAATTGAAATTACTATCGTTCCTTCATTTAACAGGTATTTTTATGCTACAAACAAAAGAAGGTATCAAAAATCCATCTCGCCAATCATTGAAAAAATAAAACACGCATCATCAGCCAGAATAGTTACATTGGATGGAACAATTATTGGAAATGAAGATAATTTAGATCAAGTACTTTAGAATGGATCATATGGTTCTATTGGCTCAATAGTAGTTTTGTTATTTTTTAGCCATTCCAAAGTCTTTACAAAAGAGTCGGCAAGCTCAATTGTTGTCAATACCGGAACTCCAAGTTCAAGGGATTTTCTTCTGATTTGATATTCATCTTCTAGCATTCCCACATATTTTTCCAAAGTTGAAGTGCTAGGAATATTGATTATGAAATTGATTTTGCGTTCATATAACAAATCTGCAATGTTTGGTTTCCGTTCGGGTTCTGAAATTTTGTGAACGACTTCAATCTCACCAATTTTTTCTTCAAAAAATTCAGCCGTGTGCTCAGTTGCAAATATCTTAAATCCAAGATTTTTCAAAAGAGCAATTGACTGGAGTAGTTTTTCTTTGTTTTGAGCACCTCCAACAGTAACCAAGGCAGCCCCTGTCTCAGGAAGGGTATACCCGACAGAAGTCAATCCCTTGGAAAGAGCATCATAGAAACTGCTTCCAAAGCATGCTGCCTCGCCTGTGGACTGCATTTCCACACCTAGAGCAATATCTGCCCCTTCAAGCTGCATGAAAGAAAATTGTGGAACCTTTATGCCATAATTATGAATTTTCTGCCATTTGTTTTTAGGAATGTCAGGCAGTGGTTTATCCAAGATTGCCTTTGCTGCCAATGAAATCAAATTTGTCTTTACCAATTTTGATACAAAAGGCATTGAACGTGATGCGCGTATGTTTAGTTCTATCACATAGACGTGATTATCATGTACTAGAAATTGTAAATTAAACGGACCCTTGACATTAAAGGTAGTTGCAATTTTTGTAGTGTATTCAGTAATTGTTTCGATTGTTTTATTGTTAAGACGCCATGGAGGAATACACATCATTGCATCACCAGAGTGCACACCTGCACTGTCAATATGTTCTACTATTGCACCAATTATGACTTCCTTGCCATTACTTACCCCATCAACATCGACCTCAAGTGAGTTTAACATGAACTTTGAGATTACAACTGGATGATCAGGGGAGACGTCTGTTGCTTCTTTAACGTATGTTTTAAGCTCTTCTTGGGACCAAACCACTTTCATTGCAGCACCAGACAAAACATAAGATGGTCTGACGATTACTGGAAACTCTACTTCTTGAGCAAAGTTTTTTGCTTCATTCAAATTTGAAAAAGCTTGCCAACGTGGTTGCTGGATGTGAAGTTTGTCTAATTCCGCACTAAACTTTGATCGATCTTCTGCTCTGTCTACGTCAATTGCACTTGTACCCAAAATGTTGACGTTGTGTTTTGCTAAGCCGGGGGTAAGGTTGTTTGCAGTTTGCCCTCCAACACAAGTAATTACTCCTTTTGGATTTTCAAATTCAGTAATATCTAAAATCCGTTCTTGAGTTAATTCTTCAAAATATAACCTAGTGCAAATATCATAATCAGTAGAAACAGTTTCAGGGTTGCAGTTTACAACTGAGACATTTTTTTCTCCGTTTTCTTGGAGCCCCCAAACCATGTTAACAGTACCCCAATCAAATTCCACACTACTTCCAATTCTGTAAGGTCCTGCCCCCAACACCAATATTCCTTTCTCATCTGGGTCAATTTTGACATCATGTGAATTTCCCCCATAAGTAAGGTAAAGATAGTTAGTCACAGCGGGCCATTCGGCAGCAAGAGTGTCGATTTGCTTTACTGAAGGCACAATTCCATAATCTTTTCGTATTTTTCGAATCTCATCAGGGGTCTTGTCTTTGGCGCGAGCAATTTGCTTGTCTGAAAATCCATGTTTTTTGGCCTTCCAGAGCAAGGGTTTGCCTAACTCCTCATTTGATAATTTGTGCTCGATTTCTACAATGTTTTTTATCTTTTCAATAAACCAGGGGTCTATTGCAGAAAGATTGTTTATTCTCTCCACGCTAAATCCTGCTTTTATTGCTCGCGCGACATTGTAGAGAATCTGATCATCAGGATGAGAGAGTTTCTCTTCGAGTTGTTCTTCATTCATAGTATCCCCATTTGTTCTGTTTAACACAAGGCCATCATTTCCAATATCCAACATGCGAATTGCCTTTTGGAATGATTCCTCAAAGTTTCGTCCAACTCCCATCACTTCTCCTACGGATTTCATTGTTGGTCCAAGTTTTCTGTTAACGAGTTCAAATTTTGAAAAATCCCATCTTGGGTGTTTACATACAATATAGTCAAGTGAGGGCTCAAAACACGCAGTTGTACTTTTGGTAATGCGGTTAACAAGCTCTGATAAATTGTAACCCAATCCAATTTTTGCCGACATGTATGCCAAAGGATAACCAGTTGCCTTGCTTGCAAGTGCAGAAGATCTTGATAGTCTAGGATTAATTTCAATTGCAACGTATCTATCAGAGTTTGGTTCTAGTGCATACTGGATATTGCACTCACCTACTATTCCAACATGTTTTGTTGCACGTAAAGCTGCAGAACGGAGCATATGATATTCATGATTATCTATTGTTTGTGATGGAGCAACAACAATATTATCACCTGTATGAACCTTCATTGCAAGTACATTTTCCATATTACAGACTATGACATTGTTTCCACCATAATCTTGCATTACTTCATATTCAATTTGCTTCCAATGCCCAATGTATTCTTCAATTAGTACCTGTCCAACAAGACTTGCCTTTAGTCCTCTCTCTACAATTTCATGCAATTCAATTTCGTTGTATGCGACACCTCCGCCACGACCCCCAAGAGTGTAGGCAACTCGTATGATTACAGGATAACATAATTCTTCGGCAATCCTTTTGGCATCGTCAAAGTTTGTTACTGTTTTACTTCTAAGAACAGGAACATCGCATTGACCCATAGAGTCTTTGAAGAGTTGCCTATCTTCAGTTCGCTGAATTCCAGGAATTTGCGTTCCAAGTACCTTAATCCCATACTTTTGAAGTATACCTGATTCCTCTAATTTTACGCCGCAGTTTAATGCAGTTTGGCCCCCATATGCAAGCATGATTCCGTCAGGTCTTTCCTTTTCGACAACAGACTGCACATACTCTGTAGTCACAGGGAGTAGATACACTTGGTCTGCAAATCTTGTATCAGTTTGGATGGTTGCAACATTTGGATTGATAAGTACACTTTTCAGTCCATCTTCATGAATTGCTTTTAGGCATTGGCTTCCGGAGTAGTCAAATTGACGGTCGTTTTAGCGACTCTCGCCGGCTTCTCCGATTTTAATGGCCCCACTACCTAACACAAGAATTTTTTCTAACGACTCATTCTTTGGCAGCTTTTTCCTCCCCCATAAGGTGTTTGAGTTCTTCAAAGACGAATTTGCAATCATAAGGACCAGGTGCAGCTTCGGGATGAAACTGAACTGCAATACAATTTTGTGTTTTGTGTTTTATCCCTTCGACTGTTTTATCGTCTGCATTCTTAAACCATAAATTAAATTCAGAATCTTTTAGTGAATCAGGATCAATACCATAACCATGATTTTGACTTGTAACATAAACTTGGTTATTATCTAAATTAACACAGGGTTTGTTTTGTCCCCGATGTCCGTATTTTAGTTTGTAAGTTCCAGTATTTCCTGCAAGACCAATGATTTGTGCACCCAAACATATTCCAAGTGTTGGAATATTTTTTTCAATTAATTTTTTTGCAGTGTTAATTGTATCAGGACAGTTCAGAGGATCTCCAGGACCATTACTTATCACTACTCCTTTTGGATTGTAAGAAAGTATTTTCTCAATGGAGGCATTCCAAGGTAATTTTATGACCTTATATCCAAGACTTCTAATGTTTCTCAATATTGCATTTTTTGCACCAGTATCAATTACAACCACGGATTTTTCATCTGAACCATAAACTTCTTCTTGTTTTGTAGAAACTGTGTCCATGAATTTTTCAGAATTGTAATGAGGTGCAGATGCGAGTTCCTTCTTTACTTGTTCAACATCAATTTCAGTATCAGAGATTACCAAAGCTGCCATCATGACTCCACTATTTCGGAGTTTTTTGGTTAATTCCCTAGTATCAATTCCAGATATTCCGGGAATTTTTTCATTGTAAAGCCACTCATCAAGAGTCATTGCCATGTTCCAATGGCTTGCTGTATCAGACAACTCATGGACCACTAGACCACGTACTTGAATCCTATCAGACTCAAAGAACTTGGAAATTCCATCTTCGTCTTTAATTTCAGGATCAGGCACTCCGTAATTTCCAACAAGAGGGTAAGTCAAAGTTAAGATTTGACCGCTGTAAGAGGGATCAGTGAGTGTTTCAGGATATCCAACCATTCCAGTGTTGAAGACAATTTCGCCAAAAACAGTTGTAGAATAGCCAAAACCCATTCCATCAAGGACAGTCCCGTCATCAAAAATCAGCTTCCCAAACTTGTTTGCGTGACTTGATTTCTTGGTAGTTATTGTGACCCTCGTCAAATGTTTCTTATTCGTGATTTAAATTTTGTGAGAGAAAATGAAAAATCAAAAAAGATCGCTACTATTTTCTAAAAATTTTGATAACATTATTTGAATTAAAAAAATTCTAAAAAAATAGATTAAAAATCAAAAATAGCACCACAGAGAAGGAAAAATTAAAACATTCTATAGAGCGCGGAACTCCTCGCTCCATTTGTGGTATGCCCTAACCATTTCTGTTGACACACTTGGTTTTCTTCGAGACATGATTGACCTAAAGTCGCTAGTGGTAATTGATCTTGTCTTTTGAGGATCTTCTCCTTCAATTGGTTCATGGTAATCAGGAGAATCAAACAACTCATGAACAGTTTTAAGATGAGCTGCTTGGCATACATCTTTAATGTCAGATGCACTATAGCCATCAAACATTTTTGCCAATTCATTAGAATTAACTCTCGAGTTCATAGTAAGGTCAGCAGTGTATTGCGTGAATAGGCTTTCTCTTGCCTCTTGGGTTGGAAGAGAAACATAGATTCTTTTTTGGAATCTTCTAAGAAATGGCCAATCCAAACTCCATGGCTTGTTGGTGGCACCAATCACATACATCATCAGGTCTTTTCCCTTTCCATTTACACCATCCATTTCAGTAAGAAATTGATTTTTGGTTCTAACTTCTCCACCAACCTCGCTGTTTCTGGAGCCTAAAAGAGAATCGACTTCATCTACAAACAAAATTACTGGTTTGCCTTCTTTTTCAGCATACTTTCTTGCCATTCTAAATAATTTTGAGACGTTCTTTTCTGCCTCTCCTAGCCATTTGCTCATCATAGATGAGGCATCAACATTGATGAAATAACCATCCATCTCACTTGCAGTTGCTGCAGCAAGCATAGTTTTTCCTGTTCCTGGAGGACCATAAAGCAACATACCTTTGGGCCAACCCAATGGGAACAAATCTGGTCTTTTGGTTGGATACACAATAGATTCACGCAAAGCACTTTTTGCATCATCCAAACCGATTACTTCATTCCAGCTTACATTTGGTTTTTCTTTTAGCACTAATTCTTCAAAATCGTTTTCATCTTCTTGTCTCTC
>JARRMG010000028.1:0-6130 GCA_037386265.1 Nitrosopumilaceae archaeon | reverse complement strand
CTTGGTTGGTATCCCCACCCAAAAATCTAATTCCAAATTCTTTTGATGCCCTCTTTACACCTTGAGCGATATCTGAAATCTCTTTTGTAGAAACATTTGATGGCAAATTCACTGAAACTATTCCGTACTCTGGCTTTACCCCCTTTGATGCAAAGTCACTAACGCAGGCAACAATACTCTTCCTGGCAGCATCATTTAGGCTCATTTGAGGCGGAATGTCAGTCGATTCTACTAAGGTATCGACTTTGACTATAATCTGGGTCTTGCCTGCAGAAAATGTCTCTACATCTTCAGAAACAAAATTTTTTTCTCCAAAAATGCTTTGAAATTTTTTAATTATTTCAGATTCATCTAACTTTTTCATAACACTGCTTCACCAACTCTGTTGACTCTTTAATGATACTGTTGCATTTTTGCTCATCATTTGATTCAGCTGATACTCTGATAATGTCTTCAGTGTTTGATTTTCTAATTAACACCCAGCTGTCCTCATCAATTATTCCCTTTATTCCATCCAAAGTGATTACCTCCGAGTATTTTTGCCCAAGCTTGTCTGCAACTAGTTCAATTACCTTATCATGCAAAGCCGAATCAACACTTGTCTTGTCTCTAATCTGTGTATAATTCTCCATAAAACCCAGAACGTCGCTGAACTGGGTGGTCCCTAGCATTGATGCTATCAATCCGCTTGTAAAAATTCCTTCTCTGCAGAAATTAAACTCTGGCAAGATAAATCCCGCACTGCTGCCTTCTCCTCCAGCTTGGGCTTCTGACTTTATCATCATATCAATTACATTTGCCTCTCCAACCTTTGAGCGCTGGACTGTTCCTCCGTTTTGCTTGATGAACTTTTCAACTGATACGCTGGTGTCAATTGACAAAACAAATTTTTTGTAACCAAGGTCTAGTGACTTTGCAACACCTAAACCTAGTGTAACATCAGGAGTTTGTTTTTTGCCATCCTTTACTACAACAAGTCTGTCTCCATCCAAATCAAATGCAAAGCCAATGTCTTTGTCTGATGTTGCTGTAATCAAGTCTGTTAATCCATCTGAGGTAGGATCTGGTCCCCTGCTGCAATTTTGTAAATCTGGATTAATTACCTGTACATTGCAACCCATATTTTGTAGTAACTTTGGCGCGTATTCTTTTGCAGCTCCCCCACCAATGTCTACTGCAATTTTAGGTGAATTTTGTACCTGCCCTATTATTTTCTGTGCCTCATCCAGGTATGATGAGGTGATTTTCTCTTCAGTACCGATGGCAGTTTTTTGTAATTCTTGTTTTTCAAGAATTCTTGGTAATTCAGACTCGTTAATTCCTCGTCCATCAATTATGAACTTTAGTCCGTTCCACTGTAATGGATTGTGAGATGAAGTAACTACAATTCCTGCTCCATACTTTCGTGATTCATGAAACACAACTGGGGTTGGTGCCATTCCAAGATCAAAAACATTGATTCCATTTTGCATAAGAGCAGCAGAAGCTGTGTCTTTTATCATTTGTCCTGATGGTCTGGTATCTTTTCCAATAACACACTTTTTTGAATCAACTAGAGATGAAAAATTATTGCAAAACTCTAAAACTTCTCTTAATGTAAGGTCATCACCAAAAACTCCCCGGATTCCTGAAATTGTTGTCTTCATGAATTGAGATTGGCTTGACGGTATTTAAAAATCAGCGCATGGTCTAAAATTCTGAACCTTTGACTATTGATGATTATGAATCAAAACGCAAAAAGTGTTTTCAATATTCCATTCTATGGGTATTTTGCAATTCCGTCTTTCCAGAATATTTGATATCTTGCGCAAGGAGTATTGATTGGATCATCAATGTCTGTTGGATAGCAATCTCGTTTTGAATAGATTCCATATGGGTCAATTAGATACCATTTGCTATCACCTGCATCCCTTTTTGCAAAGTAAATGTGGAGGTGAATGTTTCGTCCTGTGTTGTTGATTGCATCCTCGTCAATTGCCAGCATAATTCCTCCAGGACCCGTATTTCCTGACCATCCTAACAGCTGTCCTCTACTTACTTCCTGTCCTGCAGAAACCTGTAGTGTCTCATCTTCTTCTCCCCAATATACCTCAGAGGGAACATCGTTGATGCTTACACATTCGGTAAACCAAAGGTAGGCTTGGTACTTGTCAATATCTGATTGTTTTGACAGACTTGGCATGCTCTCAGTTATTGCCTTGTTGCAATCATTTTGAGATCCATTTTTGAGGTGCTTGTAAATGGTACGATACTGGTCTGTTTTGCCATCTGCATCATGGCTGATAATTACCGCATTTCCTCCCCAGTCTGTCCATCCTGCAAAGATTACCTTTCCAGGAGCTGCTGCATGAACTGGAAAACTGTCTCCTGTTGGCAAGCTATAGTCTTCTGCATGATGATAACCCCCGCTATTGTAAATCCAGGTTCCAGTTAACTCGACATTGGGATCCTCAAATGGAAGTGTAAAGATTTGGTGGCCTTCATTGATTGCTGAAAGTCTGACATAGCCCTTGCCATCAATTTCATCAACAGGAGATGAATATTCTACGTCTTTAGTTGATGCATCAAAGTTACATGTCCCTGGCACTCCTTCACAGTGCAAGTTTGTTTTTGGATGTCCCCATGCAGTCCATTTTTCTCCATCTTCCTTGATTACATCATTAAGACAGGTAATGCTGCATTGGTTTCTTAAAATCTCAAAGTCAACTAAGCGAAGTCCTTTATCTGAATATTCTTTCCATTTTGAAACAAACTCTTCTCTGTCAGATGCATACCAGAGCGCATAGTCTCCAGAACCTTCATGGAATAGTCCCGAGTATTTTCTTTCTCCATCATCCATAAAGGTTTCAACATCGACTAGCCTTTTGCCTGAATTAGAGTTGTCCTTCCATCCATCAACAAAATCTCCCCAAGGAGCCGGGGTCTGCAACTCATAGTCATATGAGCCGCTGCGATAAACTCCAAAGTATTTTCTCTGGTCTCCAGAGACATAGGATTCCAAATCAATTAACCGTAAATCATCTTGTGCGTTTTGTACAGCTTCGTTTTTAAAATTATTCCAGCTCTGTCCGCCAACTACAAAGTTTGCATCATCTCCTCCAACCCAAACTCCGTGGTAGTTTGGCTCATTGCCTTTTAGGTATCTTTCAACATCGACCAGGCGATATCCTTGGTTTGCCTTCTCAGAGCCATCATCTAAAAATTCATCCCAGGGCATTCCTTCAACAAGCAGGTTTGCTCCCGCTCCACTCTGCCATACTCCATTGTATCTGGGTAGTCCTCCTTGCATGGACCTCTCAAAGTCTGTTAGACGGAATCCCTGATTGGCAAGCTGGTTTCCTTTGTTGATAAAGCCATTCCAGTTGTCATTTAGCCAAAGATAGTGGTCAGTATCGCCTTCCCTCCATACTCCGATGTACTTGCTTTGATCTTCAATTGAACCACCTTGCTCTGCTATTGGGTCATGCTCTGCTGCTGCTTTTGATAGTCCCTTTGATTCTTCAACTGGTTGCCAAGACATGTCGCCTGGAGGACCATTGTCTGCTTTTTTGTTAACTGAAATAATGTTGTTAGTTACAAGCCACTTTATTCCCTCGAGGAATTGGTCTTCTGGCACCAATCCGTCTACCCACCACTTTGTTGTCTCTTTAATCCATGTTGGAGTTGGCGGTGGCTCAGATGTTGGGTCTTGTAAAACATCGGTTGTTCTTCCTTCATCAATGTTGATAATTTTTTCTTGAATTAAAAATCCGATTCCACCTGTAAAGTCTTTGTCTTCAACTCCTCCCTGAACCCAAAACGATGCAGTAGTCTTTACCCATGATGGAACCTTTGGTCTTAATTGTAATTCTTCTTCAGTCTTGTCTTCTTGCTCTATTCTCTCAATGGGACGTGATGAAACTACATCGACTGGTACTTCTCGCACATCGCATGCATCTCCTATTCCGTCATCATCCGAATCCTTTTGGTCGCGGTTTGCATTTCGTGGACAGTTGTCATAAGAGTCTGGAATTTCATCACCGTCACTGTCTGGTCTTTCTTCTTGTGCTTCTTTGACTGAATAGGTATCTGTTTTTTTGTTATTGTCCTCATCGGACTCATCAATTACTCCTAAAACATCGGCAATTGCAGTGTTTCCATAATTTTTTTCCTCATCAAATGAAGCTTCTAGCATTTGAGTGAAGGTTTTTCCAGAAGCTAGTGCAGGAACATTAAATTGATTTTCTGGGGCTGAAGTCTCTCCGCCTATTCTAAACTCTAGGGTTGATTTTCCAGCTTCTGCTGTTCCAATGTTTTTTACTACTGCCTTGAATTCTACTTTTTCTCCTGTACTGGGGTTGGCAGGAGAATGTGTTAGGCTTTCAATGATTAGGTCTGGCTTTCCTGAAGGCCTTTCAGGCTCGTATGGCACATCGCATGCATCTCCAATCCCGTCCCTGTCTGAATCCTTTTGGTCGCGGTTTATTTCACGTGGGCAGTTGTCTTCAGAATCTGGTATGCCATCCCCGTCAGTATCTACCCTGGTGGCCTCTAGTTTTAGTTCTTGAGCTGTCACATCTGTAAGGAAAAACGAAGAGCTAACAAATAATCCAAAAATTATCAAAATTGAATAAAGTACTTTATGGCTATTAATTTTATTTTGCAAGTTCCTAAGATGAAAGATAATCTACTAATAAAAAAACATGTAATGTTTGCATGATACAAAGAATTCAAGAGAAAAATTCTGAAAACACGAATAAATCAAAAATAATCTCCAATTACTATCTTCCAACCCTTTAAATCAAGAAAGAAACGTCACATGTTGGCTATGAGATTAAACAAAATTTTCATTTTTACTATAATATCAGTACTTGTCGTATCTTTAGGACAACCTGTCTTGGGTTATGGCGGTCCCCCAGCACAAAGCAGTGCTAATAATTACACAGTAGAGATAAACCTGGATAAAGAGTCGTATAATCTTGGAGACTCTGTAACATTTTCTGGTAGTGTCAACAAGTATGATGAGGATAGAAGCTTGCGAATCTCAATTTTTGATGCAACAAACAGTCTAATTGTAACTCAAAAAACTCCAGTTGATGCAGATTCTACATTTTCCCACACAGTTGCACTAGAAGACAAATTCAAGGAAGGAAAATACACTGCCAAGGCCCAATATGGCAGCTCCAAGGCAACAGTGGAAATCATATCATTTGTGATAGGTTCTGACACCGAAACTCAGATTGATCCGCCATCTTTGCAGCTAAGTGCCGGCCCTGCAGACACCTCTCAAAAAATTCCTGATTGGGTAAAAAACAATGCAGGATGGTGGGCAGAAGGTTCCATTGATGACAGTTCATTTGTCCAGGGAATCCAGTTTATGATAAAAGAAGGATTGATGAAAATACCTGCAACTGAGCAAGGTGCAGGTGCACAAAACAACAAGATTCCTGATTGGGTAAAAAACAATGCAGGATGGTGGGCAGAAGGTTCTATTGATGACAGTTCATTTGTCCAGGGAATCCAGTTTATGATAAAAGAAGGATTGATGAGAGTATCCAATTAATTCTGCAAATGATTCTAAAAACAATTTCCAATCTGAATTGATAATTTTCTCACATAGCTTCAAAGCGACAAGGTAAAAAGCAAGAACATTACAAGATAATCATGAAATTTTTTGTTCGCATTCAACCATCAGTTGAAGGAGGAAACAAACTGATCAAAGATCCCAAGGGATTCCAAAAACTTGAAGCTTATTTTAAAAGAATCCATGGAGAGGCTGCATATTTTTATGAGCAGGATGGATTGAGAACTTTTGAGTTTATAGTAGAGATGCCAACTGTGGACAAATTACCATCAATTGCAGAACCAATGTTTCAGCAATACAATGCCAAAGTGGAACTCCACCCTGTAATGCTATTTGATGATGTCAAAAAAGGCCTAGCAAAGAAGAAATAACATCTCAGATGCAAAATTGTCAATAAAAACAAAGAAATCCTATTTTGACTATACAAATTCCTCTAAATTATTTTTAGCATTGACTTTTGTATTTTTGCTAAGTTTTCAGCAAGTTTATGCTATTCCAGAAATTGATGATGAGGTTCTAGTTGGTTTTGAACATGGCGATGCAAAAGCTATTCCTAATTGGGTAAGA
>JARRMG010000027.1:0-7263 GCA_037386265.1 Nitrosopumilaceae archaeon | reverse complement strand
CTCATCTTTGAGACTCTCTGAAATCCCATCTTCTGACACTAGTCCTTGATCAAACCTGGATAGAAACTCCAAAAATACCTCGTCATAATTTTTTGAATATTCCAAAAGATCTTCGATTCCGCATTGACTACATGATACATGCATTTTTTTGTTGAAGGTCTTTTGAATTTCTATTTTCGATTTGCATTTTGGACACAAAAATTTCAATTATTATCGAATCTATGAAAAATTGATGGAAATTTATTGTTTGATTGATTTTCAAGTGCTTTCACGACATTATTAAGATGGGAAATCATCTTCATTTCTAAAATTGAAAAAGATCCTGTTAAACAAAATTTACAATCTAAATTGCATTGAGGGGATGAAAGGTCTTCCAAAAAACAAAATAGATCTAGTGATCACAGATCCTCCATTTGCCATTGATTTTAAGGCAAAAAAGGCAAATTATAACAGAATATCTTCAAGAGTAATTTCTGGATATAATGAAATGGAAATATCAATTTGGAGTGGTAACCAAAAAAAGTTTGTAACTTCTCACTATCATTGTCTTTACGTATGCAAAAATGATCAAAATAGAAAATTCTTCCCATTTTCCCGATACAAAAAAGAAGACAAAACCAAGGAAGGAAGGAGTCTTCACTATAGGGATAAAGAAGATGTCTGGGACATCAAAAGGGAATACTGGGCTGGAGATGAAAAAACACCAACTAAACTTCCATCAGAACTTGTTGAAAAACTACTCCAATACTCTAGCGAGAAAAAAGATGTCATACTGGATCCCTTTTTGGGTTCTGGCCAAGTTGCGGTTGTAAGCAAAAATATGGGCAGACGATATGTTGGATTTGAGATTGTTCCAGATTATTACAAATTTGCTAAAAAAAGATTGGACAAGAATTTGTATAGGATAAAAAAATCCAACTAATTTGGTTTTTGGTTTTCAGGATCGTCAACCTTTTTTTGACCCATTCTATCTGAAATCATTTTTTGTAACTGTTCGTCTGTTAATCCATCAGTTCTAATCCCAAGTGATTTTGCAATAATTTCATTTTTTTGCCTTTCACTTTCTACAGGACCTGAAACCTCCACACTATCATGTGAAACAACATCAAACCCGTTTTGCAAGTTTTCAAATAGTGATTTCAAATTATCTTTTTCCATAATTATTAAATATGGGCCATGGGCTCTAGTTTTTTTCTTGATAAAATTGCAAGTACAGTTACTCCCATTCCTATAATGAAAAATACTAGATATGGCGCCTGGTCTCCGAAGGATTGAGTAATTGGCCCTCCTATTGTTGGACCTATTGCCCACCCTATTCCAAACACTGTTTCATACGCTCCAATTATCTTGCCTGAAATTCCTTTCCGTGTTTTACTCAGAATAATCTCAAGTGTCAAAGGAAAAAATATTGCAAACCCAAATCCCATTAAAACAAGGGCCATTCCATAAATTATGATGGAATCAGATACGACCGAAAGGGCCAATCCCAGAGATATTGCAATTGTAGCTGCAATCAGAGTGTTACTTGTATGACGAGAGAACTTACCAGCCAGAGCAAGTGATACTACTCTTGATACTCCAAATGCAAAATATAAGAACAGGATATCGGTATCTGACATTCCATTGTCGTTGAGAAACGCAGGATAAATTGAGAGAATGATTCCAAACGATGATGTGCAAAATATCAAAAGAATTATCAACTCAGGAAATTTTTTCATTTCCTTTATTGATGAAAATGAGAATTTCTCATGATGATTTTTTACATTTCTTCTTGAAACTAAAAGAGCAGAAATAATTGCGGTGGCCAAAATAAACGCAGTTATCTGAAATAGTATCCTGTAGGTGATATCCATCTCTTCAAGAAATACTGTTCCTAAAAGTGGTCCTATCATAAATCCCAAAACAAAGAACATTGTAAACCATGAGATGTTTCTAACCCTGTCTTTTTCTGGACTCTCTTTGGAAATAATGGATTCACAAGGTGGCCAAAAAAATGCATGAGCAATTCCTGTCATAATTCTAAATCCCATTAATTCTGGGACTGAATGTGCAACTGATAGAAGATAGATTGATGCCGAATTTATTGATGCACCTAATGCAAGAAGATATCCGTTATTGAACTTGTCAAGTAAAATTCCTACAAACAATGGAATGAACATGTAGGGAATAAAATTTGCAAGGCCAATCAGTCCAAGCTCAGAATAGTTGGCACCAATTACATTTTTTGCAAATACGGGTAAAATTGGTCCGTGAAGCCCATAAGATATCCCGATAATCAGGCCTGTAATGTTTACAAGAATTAACGCCTTGTTCATTTGTATGCTGCAACCATTATTGCCCCGCCCATAAGATCTTTCTCAAACTCTACTCGTGAGAATTTTTCTAATAACAATTCTTCTAGTTTTTTATTTTTGGGCCATCTTTTGTAGGTTCCATAAAGTGTGGCAAATTTGAGTCCGAGTCTTCCTCCGGCCATGAGGGCCAATATTGGAAGGATTGCCCTTAGGTAAAATGAAACTCCGAATCTGATAAAGGCCTCATCTGGCTTTCCCAAATCTACAATTACAAATCTGCCCCCTTTTTTCAAAACTCTATGTATTTCTGAAATCGCAATTCTAAGATTGATTGCATCTCGAAGTGAGTATCCGCATAAGACTGCATCAAACTCTTCGTCTCTGAATGGAATGTGCTCAAAAACCCCGTTTGCCATGTCGGGGCTTTTCTCAAAAAATGTTCCAGTGTTCTTCAACATCGGAACGAGAGGATCATAAAGTGTAATTGAAATATCTCCGTTACAAATGTTAGATGCTGTCTTTGACATGTTACCAAAACCAGAACCTGCATCAAGTATTTTGTTTCCTGGAAGAACACGTCCCTTTATTCCTCGATTTCTATGCTCCACATCCTTGCCAAGTGAGATGTAAGAATTTACCTTGTCATAGACTGGAATGATTTCACGTAGTACTTCAAGTACTTCTCCCCAATAACTTCCAAGGCCCATCAGCTAATCATCTCTGAAAAATCGGTGTTGCTAATGACAAATCTATGATGCTGCAGACTATTCTGAAGTAAACTTTGATGCATTTTGAGAATAATTTTTTAAATCTGATTCAGATACTTTTTCAAAAATTTTGTTTTTGCTTGTAACTTTGGCCATCTTTACAAAATCTACTCCTTCCTTCTTTTCTGCTTTAAGATTAATTGCTGCAATTGCAAGTGCTGCTGCATCTTCAAGACTCATATCTGCGTTGTAATTTTTCTCCAAAAATGAGTTTACTTCTTCAGAGCCGGCTCCTATTGCTATTGCTGCATATTGAACAAATGTTCCACTAGGATCAGTCACATAGATTGATTCACCTTTTTGATCAACTCCTGCAATAATCAAAGCAACTCCGTTTGGACGGACTCCTGAATACTGAGTAAATTGGTGAGATTGGTCTGCAAGGTGTTTTGCAACAGTTTCAACTTCGACTGACTCATCATAGGTCATTTTGTTACCCTGTGAGAATAATCTTGCATTGTCCACTTGGACTCTGGCATCTGGAATGTACCCTGCTGCTGCAACTCCGATATGAAAATCTACTTGGAAGATCTTTTGGGTTACATTACTTGTTTGAAGTGCTCTTGGTTTTTCTTCAACAGCCATGATGACTCCTTCCTTTGTTCTAATTCCAAGTGCTAAGGTTCCACGCTTTACTGTCTCTATTGCATACTCTACTTGGTAAATTCTTCCATCTGGAGAATACATTGTAGGTGTCATATCGTAGCCACGTGATGCCATCATGATATGTCGAGTTCCCCCTAAGTCAATTTAAGGGTAATTATCTGGAATTGGATGGTAATAGATATGGAAAAGATTTGGAAATAGGGTTTTAAGCAAAAAAACGCTCTATTTTTTAAGGAAAAATGAGCACACAACAACTCTTAGAATTCAAGGAAATCATTCGATCAAAATCAGAATCAGAACAAAGAAAACCTGATAAGGAAACTAAAAAGCTGCTGTTTTACCTTTTTACTAGCACAAGGGGTGGTTTTACTCGACTCCGAATAATTATGCTCTTGTTAGAAAAACCCCGAAACACTCACCAGCTATCTCAAGAACTTGGTCTTGACTATAAGGCCGTCCAACACCACATGAAGGTTTTGGAGAAAAACAACATGGTGCAAAAAATTGGAGACAAGTATGGTGCAATTTACCATCTGTCAAACTTTTTAGAAGTAAATATCAGTGCTCTTGATGAGGCAATTGACAAGCTAGACCGCAAAATGAACCACAAAAAAGTTTACATCTAAAACAATCCCTTTTTTAGAAACTTTATCTCAAAAATAATATGAAAGATTCCAAGATGGTGGATTGTGATGTTTGTGGTTGTTCAGTAAAAGAATCAGAATGGAATTCTCATATTGAAACAGAGCAACATCAAGAAAAAGCACTAACACAAATCATGGAAGATAAGTTGGGAAAAGATAGATTTGCTGAAACAAGAACTGAAACAGTTGAGTTCTTAGAAGAATTAGAACAAGAATTTGACAAAACACAAAAATCTTAATATTATGACTTTATACTATTGACGATTAAAGATATTTTTTATTTGAAGATTTGTTCTTCTAAAAGTTCGTCGTATTCTTCTACCATTCTCATTGATAGAATTATGCTAGGAATTGTAGGCTCGCCTTTGGGATTAAATGACTCTAATCCTAATCCGTCAGACGCATCCTCCACGCTCATCATGACTTGAATTGTATCTTCTCTGAAAAGAGGAATCATTGACTGATTTACGATTACGTCTTTAATAGAACCATGATGAAGTATTGTTCTAACATTAGAATTTGGGACGTCCTCTCCATTCTTTCTTAACCAAATGTCGATATATCGAGGGGTGTCTCCTTTTTTTCTACCAACTTGAGGAGCTGCCATGATAAAATAAAGTCCTGATCTTTTAATTTTGATTACTGAATTGTCTTTTGATGTAAAGTGTTCAATTCCAGTAATAGCATCGTTTACGTTAAGGGAAACCGGTGTTGCTTCTTTTGATTTCTTTGGTCTTTGATCATGGTTGCATGACAATTGAGCAAAATCCCTTATCATAACTAAAACAATTTTTGCGTGGTTTATAAGCTATTCGTAAACCGTTTTAAAATTTTATTATGTTCTTAGAAGATTATTTTTGAATTCAAAGAAACATACTTAAATAAACAATAATCAAGAAAAAAACGATTACCTTGGTAAAGTTTGGCGCTGATCCATTTGCAAACGCAACTCAACAAGTCAATGACGCATGTGATGTTCTGGGAATCAAGGACCAAGGTCTAAGACAATATCTTGCAATGCCAAACAAAATGATGCGAGTTAAAGTTCCCGTAAAAATGGACAACGGAAAAATTCGAATTTTTACAGGATTTAGAAGTCAACACAACAACGACAGAGGCCCATACAAAGGAGGTATAAGATATTTTGACCCTGAGGGCGGAGTCGAGTACATGGAACGGGAAGTAATGGCACTTTCTTCTTGGATGACTTGGAAGACTTCGATTGCAGGCGTTCCACTAGGTGGAGGAAAAGGCGCAATTTTCATCAATCCTAAAAAAGAAAAACTAAGCAAAGGTGAGATGGATAGATTAACCAGAAGATTTGCTTTTATGATTTCAGAAATTATAGGACCACAAAAGGACATTCCAGCTCCTGACGTTTACACTACAGGAAAAGAAATGACTCAGATAATGGATACTTTTGGAAAGCTTCATGGTAATACTCATCAACCAGGTGTGATTACCGGAAAACCTATTCCAATGGGTGGTTCTCTTGCAAGAAATGTAGCCACTGGATTGGGAACTGCATACTGTGTAAGAGAAGCGGCACAAGAAATTGGTTTGTCATTACGAGGCGCAAAAGTTGTTTTACAAGGATTTGGAAATGCATCAACATTTGCAGGTGAATATCTTGAAAAGATGGGTTGTGTAATAATTGGTGCATCTGACTCTAAAGGTGATATTATTAGCACAAAAGGAATGAAAATGAAAGACCTTGAGAAATGGAAGGCAAAGAAAGGTACCGTTGTAGGATTCCCAGGAAGCACAAAAGTAACTACTGAAAAATTACTAACAACAAAATGCGATATATTGATTCCTGGTGCTTTAGAAAATCAAATAGACGCTAACATTGCTAAAAAAATTAATTGTAAAATTATCGGCGAAGCTGCAAACGGACCAACATTACCAGAAGCTGATCCAATATTGTTCAAAAAGAAAATAATTGTAATTCCAGATATTTTGGCAAACTCTGGTGGTGTGACAATTTCATACTATGAATGGGTTCAAAACAACATTGGCCAATATTGGGGATTTGTTCATGTTGCAAAACTTATGGAGGAACACCTAGTTACAGGATTCCATGATGCCTATGAATTAGGCCAGAAGAAGAAAATAGACATGAGACGTGCATGTATGGCTATTGCCGTAAAGCGTGTGGTTGAAGCTTTTGAGCTCCGAGGCATCTGGCCTTAGATAAAATAAGACTCATAACAAACAAGCTGTTCAATAAATCTGATTTTTCCTTTAGTTATTGATGTCAGCTTTCGCTTGAATTTTAAATCTACATTTTTTCTTCTTAGCAAAAGTTGAATTGTTTTTCCGGTTAGGTATCTCCCTTTTTTATCTCCATCAAAAAGTAGGATAAGGTTTTCATATCGAGCAACAGAGTCTACAAAATTAATCATTCCACCAAACTTGTGAAATTCAAAAACTTTTCCAGAAAAACCAATTTTTCTCAAAGCAGCCACATCTCGTTTTCCTTCAACTATGACAACACTTTCTTTCATCGAATTTAGATTTGAAACAAAATTTTTAATATCTGATATCTCTTGCTCGGTAACAAGCATAATGGAATTATTGCCTTAACATATTAAGCACTTTTGCTCAAACTGAATTATGTCTGATGTCCTATTTGTTCAAAACACTCGCATTGAGGGTTCTGGGTACCTTGGAGAATTGATAAAAGAAGATGGGTTTAGTGCACATTAAGTTCACGCAAAAACTCAATGGCCTCCAGATTTTCATTCAGCAGCACACTCCCTTGCTTGACATTTTTCTCGGTTTCGTCTATGTCATTGACCAGTGTCGTGTCATTGACAATATAGTTGAAAGTACCATCCCCTTCTTTGACTTCCAGGATGACCGAATTCAAATTGTCAACGGCTTCCTCTATCTGAGAGCGAAGCAGTTCGTCGTTAGCTTTCGATGGCGACATACTGGATCTTGAACTTG